>JBGGMQ010000741.1:0-4030 GCA_041287975.1 Verrucomicrobium sp.
AACCGCGATACTGCTGATCCGCCTCCATGATCTCGTTCAACAGCTCAAAGCCCTCCGGACACCGGTGGCCGAGCGCCATGCGAATGCCATGGCAGATGCCGAAGTCCAGCAGGCTCATGCCGCACTTGTTGGCGTACTCCAGCGACTTGGGATTCTGAGGGTGGTTGTTGATCCATTCGCCAAACAGGAAGACTTCCGGATTATGCGAGTGCATGTCCGTGGTGAACTCCTGCCAGAACCACAGCGGCAGGTGCTTGACCGTGTCCAATCGCAACGCATCCACTCCGCGGTCCAGCCAGCTTTTGATGGAGTTTTTCAGGTAATCTCTCACCTGCTTGTTGCCCTCGTTGAAGGTGGCCAGCCCCGCCACCTCGCAGTGCTGTACCTGCCATTCATTGTCCCAGTCCTGGACTTCTCCGTAGTGATAGTACCAGCCATTCTTGTCGTCATTGAAGTCGGCCACCAGCTTGCCGTCATCATAGACCCGCCCCTTGCCTTCACTGGTGGCCGGTGAGCTGTGATTGCACACCACGTCCAAAATCAATTTCATGTCGCGACGGTGAACCTCTGCCACCAGTTCATCGAACACCGTGGGTTTTGAGGACTGGAAAATGGAGGCTTCTTCAGGCGCATCAACCCATCGCTTGTTCAGGCGCTTGAAGTCCTTGAGCCAGTATCCGTGAATGGGAGCCCGGTCTGTTCCTGCCTCGAGTCCCTCTACCTGTTCGAATACGGGCGTGATCCACAGGGCTGTCACGCCGGTCTGCTCGAGATAATCCAGCTTGTTGATCACTCCCCGCAAGTCACCCCCCCAGTATTTGTCCCAGTCTTTGCGGGTCGGATCCGCCAAGGGATCGCCCTCCACTTCGCGTGGGTGGCCCGCATGAAACCTGTCGACGAAGATGAAGTAGATGATTTCACCGCGGAAATCGCAGTCCGAAAGAAATAGCTCCCCCGTGCAGCCCCTTGGAGTGTTCATAGCTTTCGAAGATGTGATCTTAGAGACAGGTAGGTGGATGGAATCTCCGCTGTATCGCACTGGTCTGCCGTGCTGGTCGTGGAGCATTAGGAATGGCCACGGCCTGATGAAAGGCTCAGGGCAGCCGGGTTCATCGGGTGAAGCGATCAGGGACTGCATGGGGGACCGAGGCCCAAGTCCGATCCCTTCTTAAACAAAAAAAGACCCCTTCCTATGAGTTCACTCTTTGATCCTCGCGACCTTTATCCCACCCCTCCGTATTCAGCAAAAGCCCAGCCACCTCCCGGCACTGAGGACGAGATGAAGCCTCTAGCTGATCACGGTGAGGAGTCCTACGTTGGCCACAATCTCCTGCAGGGTCGAAAAGCACTCATCACGGGCGGTGACAGCGGGATCGGACGTGCCGTGGCGCTGGCATTCGCCCGGGAGGGTGCCGATGTTGCCATATCCTACCTGGACGAACATGAAGATGCCAAAGTGACGGAACAATTGGTTCTCGAAGCTGGCAGGCGGGCAGTGCTTCTACCGGGCGACATCAGTACGCGAGTGGTGTGTCAGCAGGTGGCTGAGGCTGCCTTGGCTAGCCTGGGTGGTATTGACATCCTCGTGAACAATGCCGCGTTTCAACGCTCGCGGGAGAAACTTGAAGACACGATTGATGAGGAGTTTGTGAAATCTTACGAGGTGAACCTCTTCGCCATGTTCCGCCTGTCCCAGTTTCTACTACCCCACATTCCTGCGGGTGGATCGATCATCAATACTGCCTCCATCCAGGCGTTTGATCCCAGCCCGAATCTCCTTGCCTACGCTTCCACCAAAGCTGCCATTGTAAGCTTCTCCCGCACCTTGGCTCATATTGCCATCGAGCAGGGCGTGCGCGTAAATACCGTCGCTCCCGGTCCGGTCTGGACACCACTGATACCCTCCACACTGCCTAAGGAAAAGGCCCAGAACTTCGGCGCGGACACGGCGTTCAAGCGCGCTGCTCAACCCGTGGAGCTCGCGCCTCTTTTTGTCTTCCTTGCCAGCGCCCAGGCCTCCTATGTCACTGGTGAGGTTTACGGTGCGACCGGCGGTAAAATGCCGTTGTAACTTGCTGGCAATGCCGGAGCTATCTCACTACAGACCCGCGAGCGGAGGGGCCGCTCACGGGTCAAGGGTCCTGGGGTAGGGGGGAGTGCCCCTCCTCTCCGCCTATGCCAACTGGCTTTCCTTGACCTTTGCTCTGCACATGTAGGCAAACTCTGCCACTTCGGTGCTGTAGATACGATGGTGCTCGATCAAGCCCAAATGCTTGGCGGGTGAGAGTGTCACCAGCTGGGCGTTGGGGATGAGGTCGTTCATCGTCTTACTAGCCTCAGGAAGGGTGGTAGTATCCCGGTCGCCAGACACAATGAGCGCTGGGATCGTAATTTTGGGAAGCACCTCGAGCGCGTCATATCTCATCATGCCCAGCATCCCTCGCGCGATGACAGCGGGAGAGGCTTTCGTTTGAAAGGCGGCAGCAAAATCGATCTGCTGCCAGGACTCGGTGCCAGCGAAAGAGCCCCGCATGGTAGATAGATGAGCCAGACCGTTTCTGTAGGCCAGCCAGTTGAGCAACCACAGGATAGGTGAAACTACCATCGTGAGGTACATCAAGGGTTTCAGGACGGGGGTTTCTATGGCCGAGTAGAAGGCGGCTCCCGACGTCGTGCGCACGGGATTGGTCGGAGTCGTATGCGTCAGCACGATGCCGGATACCTTTGATCCCAAAGCCGCGGGAAACAGGCGGCAATAAGTCAGGGTGATCATGCCACCGATACTGTGCCCTACAAGGACCACGGGCGTCTTGGCCCCACTGGCGAACTGGACCACGGCATCCAGGTCGCGAGCCAGATTCTCCAGCGAGTAGTCACGGTTGGCGGGTCGTGTCGACTTGCCCAACCCAGGCTCATCCCAAACAACGAGGCGGAACTTGTCACCTAGATCGCGCTTCAGGTGATTCCACTCGGCACTGTGCAGTCCCCAACCGTGAGTTAGAATGAGGGGGATTCCCTCTGATTCTCCGTGCACCTCGACATAGAGGTCGGACCCGTCGGGCCTCTGGAGGCGATGTCGCGCGGTAGGGACAGGTGCTTTTCGTGGATCGATGTCAGGATTCGGGCTTATGGGACGTTTCCTGCGAAGAATGGCACGAATGAGGGTGCCTCCCCACAAGGACAGGAAAATGAGGATGGCCGCTGCCGCCAGGAGGGCAGTGGGTTCATTGAACCCAAGGTGCGGATCGAATACCGACTGTGCCAGGACAGGATCCCAGCCCCAGGAACTTTGTTGCCATCTGTGTCCGAGATAGACGGATCCTCCAATGATGCCCAGAGACATCAGAGCGAGAAGCCATGTTTGAAGTATGAGGGTTGGAATCATGCGATAGGAGTTGTCGCATGCGGATCGCCCCGTCCTGCCAGTGCGGCGCTATAGAAGTCACTGCCGAAGATGCTGTGGGTGGACAATGTTGGCGGCACCGAGTGTCCGGCATGGCAACCCGTGCTGGAAGGAAGGCGAAGCACAGCGGTCACTCGAGCCCCGGCAGTGCTGAATGTTCCACCTTTTCCGCAATCGGCAGGCGATAAACTGGTATGGAATATCGCACGACAGTCTCCGCAGGCATCGCTCACGTCATTCGTAAAGGCTTGGAAGAGATTGGTGCCGGTGTTTCGCTAGACACCTTCGTCGATGCCGTGAAATGGGGGCCAGGGCTTGAAGCGAACGAGTCTTCCGATTCCCCACCCGATGAATACAAGATCACCGTAACGCCCGAAGTTGCCGTAGGCGTCCTGGAAGTGATCAACGGCGGCCAGCTCGTCTGCTATCTCGGTTCTGATGTGACCGCAGACATGCTAAGAAACGTGCTTGAGGAGTGGCAAAAGGCGCTGTCCATGTCCAGTGAAGATCCAACCCTCGATCCTGCGGCTGCACCCAGCAGGTGATTTCTGGGCAGGCGGGTTGATTTCATGGAAAGGGCGCCAGAAGACAGGCAATTCAAGAAAGTTGGCTCCAGCACATGGCGCA
>JBGGMQ010000742.1:0-6111 GCA_041287975.1 Verrucomicrobium sp.
GACCGGGGGCAGGGAGACTCTCCGTGTGCCGCTGCCGGGTTCGGTCTGCAACAGCTTGTTCATGTGCAGCCGGGCCTCATGCAGCTGCTTGAACCCCTGCCGGGAGTACTGGTGCAGTGTCAACCGCCCTTCCGCAGTGACGGCCACGATGTGCAAGGGGCACAGGTTTTCCAGATGATCGGCGATCTCCCGACGGAATGCCGCATCCCGCAGAGTGGCCTCATGGACGAAAAGGACCACATCCCTCGAGTCAGGCAGCGGAGCCATCTTGTCCGGCAGGCTGGCGATCGCTTGGGTGAAGTCGTAGCTGGCCTCCAGCACGGTGAGGTGATCCTTGATGCCGTCCAGTGAATCCAGGTCCGTCTCCTCCCAGGCGCGGCCCCGGGCCCGCCAGGCGGAGGAAGGGGTGCCGGGGCGGGCTTTGAGGCGCAAGGCGAGGGCTGCGGAGAGGGCGAAGATGCGGGCCGCGCCCCAAAGGCGCAGGCCGCAGTCCATGACCAGAATCTGGGAACCCGGGGGCCGATGGGCGGGCGGTTCAGGCTGCAGGTAGAGAGCTTCGTTCAGCGCCAGTCGTGCGGCGAGCATGTCATCGTCATGAGCCAGCTCGGACAGGAGCAGACGGTGGAAAGGGCCACGATTGCTCAAATCCGAAACCCCGCCTGTGGCCCGTTCCTCTTTGAGCGGCATGGCCTGGGGCAGTGTCAGGGCGGCCATGATGTCCCGCGTCAGCCGCACGATGCCGGCAGTTTCGGGATCTCTCTCCAACTGCTCTACCAGAGTCCCCGGTGAGCTGGCTTTGAGGTCCGGCAAGGCTTCGGTGGGCTGCACCACGGCTTCCAGCCCCGTCTCAAGCCGCAAACGCAACTGGTCGGGGGTGATCCGGTTGAAGGCCGCCAGCAGACTGCTGCGGCTGACCGAGCGGTCTTTGTCTCGATCCAGCCGGTCATCCAGCCCCGGCCGCCAGCCGGTGCGGATGACGGTGGCTATTTCCTCGCCCGTGGCACCAATTACGGAAGGGCGTCGGACGAAAAGCATCTCCACCAGGGCATGCTTGGATGCTGGCGTTTTGGTCAGATCCCGGGGCCAGGCCGCGAGTTGGGCGCGGATCGTCTCCAAATGAGTGGGAATGGAGGCTCCGTGGCATCCCTTGAGCATGGCCAGGGCTGACACGATGGCCGTCAGATGCGGTGGTGAGGTCTCGCCGTAGCGCTCGCAGATCAGCGCCAGTTCTTCCGCCATCAGCACGGTGGTGCCGTCCTCCCAGGCGATGGCTTCACCGCTGGCATCCCAGTGCCACTCCGCATCGAGCGCGGGTGTCAGCCAGTTCACGCCTCCGGCGGGCAAACCGGTGAGATGGGCTCTGGTGGCAGCCTCTTTCATGCGTGGGCGGTGTTTCGGCCATTGAGGCGGATCACACTGCGATCCGCCAGACGCCATTGATCCCCAGAGATGCGGGCGTAGGTGCCCTCCTCGTCAAACAGGGCGAGTTCGTCCTCCTTCAATCCCAACCAGGTCACGAGGGTGGGTGGCTGCAGCAACGGCGAGGGGGTGAATCCGCAAGGAATGGCGGCAGGTCCGTGGAGGTAGTACCGTTTTCCAGTGAGAGGAGGGAGAGGTGTGCCACGAACCAGCACGGAGCCGCTGATCTCGTCCTGCACATAGACCAGCCGGGCCAGTCGTACAGAGGGGGCTGAGACGGCGTAGTCATGCCACACCCCAAGCGGGATTTGCAGCAGAGCGGGAGGTTGTTCCTGCGAACTCCGTTGCATCTCCAGTACGGCCCGGCTGCGCAGATCTCCGGGCAGGGCGGCTGCGGGCGCGACTGGGACCAGCCATTCTGGCAGAGGCCGCCAGGAACCCTCCGGCAGGCGGCCGCCGGGCAGGGCATGCCCCTGCTCGAAGAGCCAGTTGGACTCTCGAACCTCAAAGCGGTTGAACCAGGGAATCCTTGCCATGAGAGCCTCATGGGACTCCGGGAGGGCCGGACCTCTGACCCAGACCCAGGAGCCCAGCAACAGCGCCTCCAGACCCGGGATCAACCGCACGGCATCAAGAGCGGATGCCAGGCTGAGGGCCAGCCGGGCGGCCCAGGTGGAGGGGTGTACTGCCGGGGGCATGGCAAGCAAAGGGGGGAGAGGGTCACGCCGTCATTCAGGCACTGGCCAGCCGTTCCGGGGCTTGGTCCTTCTGTTTAAGGGTGCCCCACAGGTTGTGAATGCGGGTTTGCAGGAACTCACGCTGGTCGGTCTTGGGCACCCACTGCACGCTGCCTTCCAGAATGGCCAGACGGTCCCGGAGCCAGGCGTGCGTGGATTTCTCGCCGTCGTTCTGCAGGCGGTCCTCCAGCCACGCCAGACTGCGGGCCAGCGTCTCGGCATCGGGGTGCTCCGCAGCGGTGGCGCGGGGATGGGCGGCACCCCCGGTCCCGGCATCATCCCGTTGGATGATTTCCTGAACCAGCGTGCGCAGCACTTCGATCTGTTCGTCCCGGTCCCAGAGGTAGCGCAGCACCCAGAGATCGGAGAGGCGGGCTTCCTGACGTCCGCACAGGAGGGCGCTGGCGGCGACGATGCGCTGCACCTTGACGGCCCGGCGGTCGGAGAACGCGATGCCGGCATGCCGGATGCGGTGCACCAGTTCCACGTAGTCCTTCAAGATGGGTTGCAGGGAGACCTGCGAAGTCGCCTGCTGGATGATCCGGATGTGCTCGGGTCCAAGGGTGGAGGTCACGGGCGGCTGCGACTCCAGCTTCCAGCCGGCGTCGAGCACCTCCATGAGCCGGTCTTCCGGAGCGGCATCACAGCGCACGCGCAGGAGGAAGCGGTCGAACAAGGCGCGCAACGCATCTTCTTCCGGCAGGTGGTTGCTCGCTCCCACGAACATCATGGCCTTCACCTTGAGCCGCTCACGCCCGCGATGCAGCACGCGTTCATTCAGCACGGTGAGGAGGCTGTTGAGGATGGCGCTGTTGGCGTTCAACAGCTCATCGAGAAAGACCAACGAGGCTTCACTCAGCATGCCCTCGGTGTTGGTGACCAGTTCACCCTCCCGGAGGCGGCGGATGTCAAAGGGACCAAAGAGCTCGTTGGGCTCCGTGAAGCGCGTGAGCAGGTAGGAAAAGGTGTCGCCCCGCAGTCGCTGGCCGAGAGCATGCACGAGGGCGCTCTTCGCGGTGCCCGGCGGGCCCAGGATGAAGAGGTTTTCTCCTGCAACCAGGGAGACGCCCAGCAGGTCCACCACCTCATCTTTGGCGACAAAGGACTGCCGCAGGCTGGTAAGAATTTCCTCCTGGAGACGCGCCGCCAGTTGCGAGGCATCCGGAGTATCAACAGAAGTCATCGTCATTCGGCTCAGGTTTTTACTTATTCAAAGCGGAACATCCATCACTGGCAAGCGCAGATGCTGGGCCACCTTGGGAGAAAGTTCCGGAAAGGCTCCCAGGGCCTCCGTGACGGCCTCAGTGACTTCGGGCACCGTCAGTCTGCTGGTGTCACCCGTTTGCAGGATGCGGTCGGCATACAGGCTGACCAGAGCCGGGGAGCGGAAGAGGGGTTTCAGATTCAAGGTCGCTGGCTGGGGCAGAGGGATGCCCACGGAACTGAGCGGCCATCCGGACCCCAGTTGCACGAGTTGACGCACCAAGGGATCCTCAGAAGCGAGTCGGGAGGCGATTTGATGGATCTCGGGAAGGTATTGCAGAAAGAGATCGACCGAGTAGTCCACGGAGGGGCTGTGCGGGACAGGGCAGTCCTGGTTAAGGGCGGCACTCACGCCCGCAGCGTCCACATCCCGGGCCGCCAGGAGGCGGATGGATTCATAGAGCATACCCGCGGCCCAAGTTGCGGCCGGGAGGTCCAGCTCCGGGGCCTCCCCCGCCATGTGGGAGCGCTGACGCCGGTCGTACTCCTGGATGATCTCC
The DNA here is from genome assembly GCA_041287975.1 of Verrucomicrobium sp. Classification (GTDB taxonomy): domain Bacteria; phylum Verrucomicrobiota; class Verrucomicrobiia; order Verrucomicrobiales; family Verrucomicrobiaceae; genus Verrucomicrobium. Next base: position 3,920 of record JBGGMQ010000742.1, read on the forward strand.
GCCAGCTCCGCAGCCTCCGGTTCTTCCGCTGGGGACAGCGACACCACGGCGAGGCCTTGGTCGAGGAGCGACTGGAGAAATTCAATCACGGGAGAGCGAGGAGGTAGAGGAGAGCGGGGGAGAGAGGTGACGGCTGCCATTGCGGCGATGCCTTGGACACCCTCGGGCGGAAGCCGTTGAAGATCATGCCGCCTTGACTCCAGATCCGCCAGATTCACGTGATCCAATGGCTTTCATGCCCTTGGTGGCCCACAAGATCAGCGCCGCCACACCGAGCAAGAGCGTGAAGGTGAGCACCGAGCGGTAGGCGAGCCAGGCGAGGGCGATGACCGTGATCCAGCACACGATGGCCATGCCGATCGCAAAGATCGCGACACCAGCGCCAATCAAGTGGCCCAACACGGGGATCCTGGCTCCAAATCGGCCGATGGGGTGGGAGGTGAAGACCATACCAATAGTGAGGAAGATGAAGCCGAAGATCCGGATGAGCCACATTGTGGCGTCATTTTCACGTACGGCCGTGTCGAACAGGGCGGGCACTTCCACATTCCCAGTCCCCACCAGTTCCACATCCACCCCTGATGCGGCACGATAGGGCTGCAGACTGTCCCTCACCTGCTGGCTGATGAGGCTGAACGTGCCCGGTTTGAGCTGGAGAAAGGAAACACACATGTCTCCCACCTGGGGATCATCCGGGTTCTTGCCAAAGAACATGCCTCCCATGTAAGGCATGGGTGCCGGGCGGGCCGACCCTTGGGCGTGCGTTTGATTCTGATCGAGCGGGGCGGTCAGGCGAACGGCCCCGCCCAACCTGCCAAGGATGCGCTCGGGGATGCGGTAGGCACTCATCCGGGCATCGGAGACCCTCCATTCCTTGCTCTCGAACGGCCAGTCCCTGGGATTCTCGTGACCGCTTTGGCGGAACCCGGCTGAGGAGATGGGCTTGTCCGACCAGACCTTCCGGTAGGAGTAGGTTTTGGTCTGTTCCCGACCGGATCCGCTTGAGCTGGATGATTCCGACTCCTGCCATTGATACATCACCACCTGTCGGTTCAATCGCAAAGCGGTGGCTTCGGCATGAAACTCGGCATCCCGGACCGTCGATCCCGTGGTGACCTCACCGGTGAGGTAAACGAGCTTGCCCTCGTTGTCTGGAGAGACGGCACGGCAGTCGGCCATCCGGACGCTCTTTGCCCCTTCGGCCAGCGCCCGCGAGGTCTTTACCGCCCGTCCTTCGTTGAACCAAAGGCTGCCCATGGTAAAGAGAACGAAGGGTATCCCCATCATCGGTGCGAACGCTGACTGGAGGAAGTGGCGGTTGCGTGGGAACATGAGCGCGCCCCTGTGTCTGTTTGGGTGAGGGTAGAGTGTAAATATCTGCGGACGAGGTGGTGGGTGCAACCTGTTTGGTTGGCGGGTGCTTACCCGAGCGACTGGGTGCGCTCATGATTGGAGCGCTATAACACGCGTCAGCGACTGGGAGAGGCGATCTCCGAATCGCCTTGGTGAGCGGAGGAGTTGGACTTCGCTAATGACGGTCGTAGTTGCCAGCCTGTCTAGGTCAACGGCGATGGGGATATCGCCGCTCCCTGGACGGGGGCGATGGAAATGCGGAATACCGAATGCGGAGTTCGGAATGGGTGGCGGGCGCGAGCGCGACAGCGCCAGTTCATGTCTGGTGTCCGTAGAGAATTAGTGACTGAGCCAAAAGTGACTTTGTGATCGGGTGAATTGTACTTAAGCTTTTGCACAATGAGCAACCTCAACGCAGAAAAGCTGCTGGAGCTTTCGGCTCAGGCAACGACGCTTGATCCTGAAGAGTTCGGCAGGATCGCAGAAGTCAGGTTGGGGCTGCAACTGTACTGGCGGCCTCCTTTCGACGATGCCCAATTTATCTATCAGTTGTGTCTTGAGCCGACTCGGGATCATAATCGTGCTGATTGCGTCTTCAGCGCATTCGGCAATCTGGTCCAGGTTCAAATCCCTCTGAAATTCGAGAGCGTGGAAAAGCAATTCAGGGAGATCTTAGCGGCCAGCGGTTGGACGGTAGTGCCAGATGAGATGATGGAGTGGAGGATTTTCCCCAATCCTGATTGGCGGGTGCATGATGCATTCTTTGGCTATTCCTAAGGCGTGGTTCTGCATGGGTTAAAGTGCGGATTGCTCGGCAAATTCAGTCGAGTCGATGGAAG
>JBGGMQ010000743.1:0-4231 GCA_041287975.1 Verrucomicrobium sp.
CGTCACAAGCTTCGAGCGCGTGCCGCTCGTGCTCTACCGGCGGCCCGACGACGACGCCTCGCCAAACCGGCCGGTCGCTTTCAGCGGGCCGGGCCATGGGAGGTCGCAATTCCCACCGACGAAATACGATCAAACAGCTTCGCCGAACTCAGCCAACGGTGTCATCCGTTCTGGGTGACGAAGACGGAGTTCTATCCATGATCCCTTTCCCCAGGTTCCAGGCACCCTTTGGCTGCGCTGGTTGCCTCAAGGAGGCGGCGATCTCTCCACTGCTGCTCATGATCTGCCCTCCCGCTCGGCGGCAGGCCAGTTGAGCTATGCTCAAAGGAAGTATCACCTTCAACACCAGTGTCCGCGCAGGCTACGACGCGACCAAGTACAAAAGTGGTGAGTTGGAAGACTACAGCTCCGCCTTCATGCAGGCTGGCATTGGCTTGACGTATGCCAACACCACTGCCCCTACCAAGTGGAATGTTGGCGCTGATCTGAGTACGATCTATTATATGGACGGGGCAGAGACGGGTGAAGACTTTGACTACACTGCCCGGGTCTCTTTCAATATCAGCCACGAGATCAATCGTCGGCTGTCAGTGAGCAATAACTTTTACCTCACGTACGAAACAGAGCCAGACTACGGTATCGGCACCACCGTTGGGCGGCGGTCCGGCCAGTATATCTACGGCTATAACAACACGTCTGTCGCTTACGCCTGGACAGAACGTGTCTCCACCGCCACGAGTTATTCGATTGATGGCATTCTGTACACCGACCAGGATCAGGTGGGCAATTTTGAGGACAGGATAAACCATGTCTTCAGCCAGCAAATCAGCTACGCCTTGAGCCGCACCGTCAAGCTCACGGCGGAGTATCGGTTTGGATACACAGACTACACCTCTACACCGGCGAAAGTGGATGAGGAGGTCGGTAATCCTGATGCGGTTAGTCACTACCTGTTGGTGGGTGTGGACAAAGCCTGGAGTGAGCGTACCACCGGCAGCCTGCGAGCCGGGGCTCAACTCTACGAAAGCGACAGGACTTCGTCCACAGCCCCCTATCTGGAAGGTGCCCTCAACTACGCTCTTAGCCGTCGGAGCAGCCTCCGTTGGTATGCGCAGATTGGCTTCGATGGGACTGAGTTGGGACTGTATGACAGCCGATACTCTTATCGCACGGGAGTGGAGGCAACCTATGCTTTCACCCAAAGTTTGTCCGCTAATGTAGGTTTGCACTATGTCCACAGTGAAGCAGAGGGGGGCCCTGCGGTGGGTTCCAGCTCGGAAGATCAGGTGAACGCCAGTCTCGGGTTGAGCTACAACTTTTGGAACAATCTCAGCCTCGACGCCAGCTACAGCTTCACGACCATTGCCGCAGATTCCTCTTTTGGCGATTATGACCGTCATCGAGTCAGCTTGGGGCTCAATGCCGTGTTTTAAGGGCTTGGGAAGCCCCTCTGTTGGCCCGCCGTCCCGCATTTGACGGCGCGGAGATTGAAAGGGCGGGCAGATTCACTGGTTATGGTGTACATTGGCACAGAGCCCACCTCGTCCGGATTTCCTTCTCTCCGGTCTGGCCAGTTTTACCTACTATGAGTGCGACCCCCAATCGTCTTGAGATTCAGCGGCATGCCCAGGACTACTGGCAAATCGTCCGCAATCGTCTGGGGCTGATTTTCCTCACGCTTCTGCTCGTTTTCAGCGTCGCGGCCATCATTACCTACATCATGCCCCGCAAGTTTGTCGGTACGGTGGAACTGGTGATCGAGCGCATTCAGTCCGATACCACTATCATTGGTCATGCGGGAAGTGCCCTCTCCATGCCATCCGAGAGCTTTTTTAAGACTCAGTTCGAGATTCTGTCCAAGCGCAAAACCATTGACCGCGTGGTGGACAAACTCGACTTGGTGAAGCGCTGGAATGCACCGAGCAAGGGAGTGGCTGCGGGCAAGGTGATTGGCAATCTTGATGCGCAGAGCAGCATGCGCAGTGATTTCATCACCTTGGCCTACTATGATGAAGATGCCAAGCTTGCCGCTGACATCGTCAATGCGATCGCCCAAAGTTACCAGGAGACGCGTCTTGCTCTCGATGATGAGCGCACGGACAAGGCGCTGACTCAGGTGGCTGAGCAGATCACGCAAAAGGAAGATCTGGCGGCGCAGGCGTTGGCCAAAGTGGTCGATATCAAGAAGCGCCTTGGCATCGTGGAAATGCCGGGCTCCTCCGGGCGTGCGGCCGTCGAGTCAGACGTGACCACACCGGAAAATGCCACCCTGGTGGAATCCATCCGGGATGTGAACCGCATCCAGCGCGAAATCCGCGACATGACGGCACAAGTGGAGCAACTGCGCTCGCTCCACGGGGACGATCTCATTCGTCAGGCTGGAGAGTTGCGGGTGGAAAACGAAACGATCAAAAAGCTTGGCCCGACCTATCAGGACTTGCTTCTGCAGCAGAAGAATCTCGGTAACGCAGGCTTGGGCCTCAAGCACCCCACCATGAAAGGGATCGCGGACTCGATTGTGCAGACCCGCGAAATGCTGCTGGCGGCAGCAGAGGACTACCAGAAAAATCTTGGCTTCCGCATTCAAACTTCGCAGAAGCAGCTCGATGAAGCTCAGAAGATGCTGGACAATCAAAAGGAGAAATCCATCCAGGCACAAACAGATCACCAGGAGTTTCTTGCCGCCCAGCGTGAATGGGAAATTCTCCGCGCAGATGCGACCCGTCTGAAAGACACCTTGTCGCAGAGAAAAATCGACCAGCAGATCACGAAAACGCCCGTGACCGTGTACCAGACGGCGGAGCCAGGCTCGGCCCCCGTAAAGCCGAACGTCCGCCTCAATCTCATGCTGGGTGCCTTGGTGGGCCTCATGTGCGGTCTCGGCCTCGCGTTCTTCCTGGAGTACCTCGACACCAGTGTGAAGACAATGGACGAAGTCGAGTCCATCATGGGGGTGCCCGTGCTCGCGGTCATTCCAAAGGGCGTCGGAATCCTGCACCGCTCCAGTGGTGTCACTCCCGATGCCGAGGCTTACCGCATCTTGCGTACGAACATCGAGTTCAATCGCAAAGACATGAATGCGAACTGCATTAGCGTGGTCAGCGGCAGTCCTGGTGAAGGCAAAAGTACCACCATGGTCAACCTTGCCACGGTGTGTGCCCAGGCTGGCTACACGACCTTGATCATTGATGCAGATATGCGTCGTCCACGGCAGCACACCTTCTTCGACGTGCCGCACAACTTTGGCCTGAGCAATTACCTCACGGCGGACGTGCCGCTTGAGGAGGTGGTGGTGCAGACCCAGGTGGACAATCTCTTCCTCCTCCCCAGCGGCATCATGCCGGCGGACTGCGCCAGCCTGTTGAACTCTCAAAAGTTCACCGACCTGATCGCAGACATGAAGAGCCGGTTCGACCTGGTGCTGATCGACTCACCGCCGATCCTGGGTGTCAGCGACGGCAGCGTTCTCGCAGCCGAGGCGGACATGACCCTCATAGTGGTGCAGCATCGCAAGATTCCCCGTCACATTCTGGGACGGGTGAAGCAGTCCATCGATCAGGTGGGGGGATCGATTGTCGGTGTGGTCTTGAACCGCGTCGACATCCGGAGCGACAGCAACTACAGCTACCAGACCACTTACTACGGCTACTATCACAGCAATGGGGGGGCCTCAGACCGCGTTGCGGGGCCCAGGAAATCTTCCAAAGGGAAAAATGACCGTGACAAGTCTGGATCCTCCGCCCAGTCCCCGCGCAGTACGACCAATGGTGGTGATGACATTTTCTAAGGCTGATCTTTCCAGTAACACTATGAGAGCTTCAATCATCTTCGCGCGTCTGGTTGCGCTGGCAGCCTTGCTGGTCGCATCCACGGCATTCTCACAGCAGGCGATGGAGTCTCCCCTGCGCTCGGGGGACAGCATCGTGGTGAAAATTTCCGGCGTGCCGGGTGAAGAGGTTGCGGTAGTTTCCAATACCTACGACATCGGCGACAGCGGCACCATCAACCTGCCCTACATCGGTCAGCTGAAGGCGTCGGGTGTGCGTCCATCGACCTTGCAAAAAGAGATCGAAACTGCCTACAAAACGGCCCAGATTTTCACTCATCCCACGATTCAGGTCACGGCCAACCGTGAAGCTGCCACCCAGGTCATTTATGTGAGTGGGGAAATTCGCTCCCCCGGCCGGATCACCATCACTCCTGGGATGACCATTCATGACGCCATCACCAG
>JBGGMQ010000744.1:0-3648 GCA_041287975.1 Verrucomicrobium sp.
GCATCTTGCGAGCCACGAGCGGCGGCACCATCGACTTTCGGTCTACCTCAGGCACATTCGGAACCGACGCCTTGATCAAATCTGCGCAAGCTAACGACGCATCGGGCATCCTCGGAGCTTGGGCCACCATTGGGGGAGGCACCGGCTACGCAAGCAACGACGGGACCGGTCAGATCATCGCCTACAGCGGATCGACAGACATTGCCAGCTCCGGGGCACCCATTGTCAACGGGCCATTGACCAACGTTCGCTTTGCCTCGGGCGTGGGTGCCACCGTCTCTCTCGACACGGGTTCCGTCACGACCATCAACACGCTTGCTCAAAATGCCACCACTGCCGTCACGGTGGACACAACCTCCAAAACACTTCGTCTGGGAGCGGTCGGCGGCATCCTGGTGACGTCCAATGCTGGGACCACGGGCACACTGACGATTGGCTCCGCCGCCAATGTCGGAACTCTTACAGCCGGTGGCACCGACAATGCTCCCGGTGAATTGGTTCTCTCAAACTACTCCGGGGCCGCGCTCACAGTAAACTCTGTGATTGCCGACAATAGTGCTGGTGCCGTGTCCGTCAGTCGTTCTGGCACTGGAGCCGGCACTGGAGCCGGCGCTGTCAGTCTCGCTGGGACAAACACCTACACAGGGGTGACGGCCCTGCACTCAGGCGTCACCACGGTCTCGGTCCTGGCCAACATCAACACGGCGAGCAGCATCGGTCGCGGTTCCGCAGCGGGTTCGGCGGCAGACCTGGTTCTCAATGGCGGCACCCTGCAATACACAGGTGCCACGGCTGCCAGCACGGACCGGCTTTTCAGTGTCGGCCTGGGAGGAGGGACCCTCGATTCCTCCAGTGCCACAGCCGCTACGGTGAGTTTCACCGGTACGGGTGCCATGGGATTCAACGGTCAGGCCGGGGCTCGCAACCTTACCCTCACTGGTACCAACACCGGAGTGAACATCCTGGCCTCCGTCATTGGCGACAATGGCGGGCCGACCACGCTCACAAAGTCTGGTGCAGGATTGTGGGTGCTCACAGGAGACAATACTTACACCGGGATGACGACCATCACTGCAGGGACATTGAGAGTCGGCAACGGTGGCACCACCGGATCCCTCGGAACTGGGGCGGTGAACTTGGCGGGGGTGCTTGTCTTCAATCGCAGTGACAATTACACGGTCAACAATTCCATTTTTGGCAATGGCAGTTCCACCATCAATCAGGCATCCGCCAATGTGCTGAGCCTGGCCGGTGTGGGAAATAACACCGGAGGGCTTCGGTTCACGGTGGATGGCGGCACCATCGACATCATGGGCAATGACCTGATTCTGACGGGTACTTCTGCGCTCACCACCGCCAACAGTGGCACCATCAACGCCACGGGCGGAGGGCGTATCCTTCTAGGGGTGGCCAATGCCGACTATGGTGCTGCCAGCAACAAGACGCTGGTGATCAACGCCGTGATTGCTGACGGCACTTTTACCACGATCGACTTCCACGGTGGTACGAACAGCTCCGGCATCACGACTTTGACGGCCGACAACATCTTCACCGGTTCGGCCAACATCCAGGGACAGGCAGTTTCTGTCTCGAAGATTGGGAATGCCGGTGCAGCAGGGAACCTGGGGCTCAATGGCGTCATCAATCTTGGCACCACCACCCAGACCACGTCGCGCCTCCTCTACACGGGGGCAGGTGAGACCACGAACCGGGTGATCAATCTCGCCTCCACAACAGGGGCTGCCATCATTGATCAGTCGGGTTCTGGAGTGCTGGAGTTCACCAGTGATTTCACGGCCGTGGCGGGGAGCAAATTTCTTACCCTGCAGGGTTCCACGAGCGGTTCGGGGAGAATCAGTGGTGCCATTGTCAATGGCTCCGGCAACGTTGGCATCATCAAGTCTGGCACGGGCCTTTGGACCCTGGCGGGGGCCAACACTTACACCGGCACCACCACGGTCAATGCGGGGGTGTTGGCGGCGGGATCCACTTCAGCATTCGGCAGCAATTCTGCCATGACTGTGAATGTTAACGGTACTCTGCGTCTGGGCGAATTTTCAAACACGGTGGGCTCCATCGCAGGTGCGGGCCTCCTTGAAAATGGAGGTGCTGCCAATGTCGTGCTGACCGTGGGTGGCGATGGCACGACAACCACTTTCTCCGGAGTGGTCCGCAATGGCGGAACTGGCACCCTCAGCATCAATAAGACGGGGGCCGGTACTTTGACACTGTCTGCCAGCGAAATCTCCTACACTGGCAGTACTGGGGTCGCTGCTGGCACCTTGCTTGTTACAGGGGGACAGGGTGGGCTTGCCACCACAAGCGTTAATGTGGCCGGTGGTGCCTCGCTCTTGCTACTCAATCAACAAGGCCAGTACCTCGATCTAGGTTCCGGTCCCTTGAATCTGGGTGCGGGCGCAGGGTCTACCACTTTGGGATTGGAACTCGGTACCGGAACTCTCACCTCAGACGGCTTCAAAACTTCAGGCGCTGCTGTGGTTGCGAATCAAGTGGTACTCTCTCTGGTGGGGATCCAAGGCTTTGGCACATCTTCCTTTTACGATGTGCTGACGGCAGGCAGCGGTCTCAACGCCGCCACCTACTCGCTCTCCGCCTACGTTCCGGGCGGCTACACCTACGGGTTGGATGTCACCAGCACGCGGGTGCGGGTGAACCTCGCGGCGATGGCAGCGGGGACCCTGTACTGGAAGGGGGGCGTGGTAGGAGGTGCTCTCAACAGCTGGTCAGCACTGGTCGGAGGTCAGTCCAACTGGACGACAGATGCCGCTGGCGCTGTCAATGCCAACGGTACCCCCGGAGCACAGCATTCCGTGATCTTCAGCGCCACCACTGCCGCAGGCCCCGCCATTTCCACAACTCTGGACAACCATGTCTCAATTCAAGACCTCACCTTCGCCCCCAGCCCCAATGGAGTGACCAGTGTCACCGTCGCTCCAGGGAGCCAGCCTTTTTACACGCTGACCCTGTCACCCGTGAATGCTGCCAGTGGCATTGAAGTTCAAAGCAACGCGGGCAGTGTTTCCATCACCGCTCCGGTGGTTCTAGGAGCAAGCCAGACCTGGCAGGTCGCAGGCACCGGTACCAATGGCTCATCTCTGGCCGTGACCGGCGGCATCTCCGGGAATGCCGGCATCACGAAAACGGGGACTGGCGTGCTCACGCTGGGAACAGCCACTTACACGGGTGATACAGTCATCTCCGCAGGCACGGTGATGGCAGGCGCGGCCAGTTCTTTTTCGGCGGCATCCGCCCACACCTTGGGTGCCGGGACGATCCTGCGGCTGAACGGATTCTCGGGTAACATTGGCTCACTCAGTGGCTCTGGCACGGTGGAAAACAACCATGCGAGCACCGCAGTTGTCCTGACAGCCGGTGCCAACAACCAGTCCACGACATTTTCCGGTGTCCTCAGGAATGGAGGCGTGGGCACGCTGGGTCTCACCAAGACGGGGAACGGCACCCTCACCCTTACCGGACTCAATACCTACACGGGCCCCACTGTCGTAAATCGCGGTACCCTCCTGGTCGGCACGGGAGGCTCCCTCACAGGGGCGGGCGCCCTCTCAGTCATTGCCGACGCTGGTGCTGCCGCAGTGCTTGACGTCAACGGAGCGGCTCTGACCTTTT
>JBGGMQ010000745.1:0-2782 GCA_041287975.1 Verrucomicrobium sp.
GGAGCTGGGGGCGAATGCGCCGGACCTCACGAGCAAGACCTTTGAAGGTGTGACGATTGACATTGAGCGGCTACCCATCCAGAAGGCGTTGGCCAAAAAAGCTGCAGGTGGAGGAGCAGCGGCCCAGACGACACCGGCCCAGCACCAATCGCGGCACCGCCCGCTCCTGGGCGGGACACAGATCAGCCCGAGTGGAGTCAACTATGTGGGCACCTTGGGGGGGATCGTAAGACGCGGCACCGAGTACTTCATCCTCAGCAACAACCATGTGCTGGCAAATACCAACCGACTGCCGATCGGCCGCCGCATCGGTCAACCGCTAGGATCGCCTGCCAGCAACGCCGTGGCCCGGCTTTCCGAGTACGAACCCATCCTTTTCCCCGACGCCAGTGGGGTGGCACCTCGCAACCGGATGGACGCCGCCATCGCCATCCTCGAAAACACGAATCTGACGACCGTTCCCGGACAAATGTATGGCATCCCGACCTATGTGGCGCAGATCGGCACGCCGGTACCTGGCACAACCGTCACCAAGTCTGGCCGCACCACGGCGGTGACCCGAGGACAGGTGATCGCGACCAATGTGAACGGCGTGATCGTCAACTACGGGACCGAGGCAAACCCGATGCTCGCCACCTTTGACCGTTGTGTGCAAGTGAGAAGCAGCACTGGCTCCTTCAGCAATCCAGGTGATTCGGGATCGTTCATCCTGAGTGCCCAGTCCGGTCGCGCGGTGGCGCTGCTTTTTGCAGGAGACGGGACGAATACGTTCGGCTGCGACATGACGGCCGTTTGCACTCGGTTCCAAGTGGTGCCAGCGTGACGCATGTCTGGCAACGCCGTCATTAAGAAACCCTACGGCACCCATCGTCCCGGAGAACCGACCTCGGAAACTCCCCCTCCGGATTTGGTGGCACTGGCGGAGAGCCTGCATCATCCGCTGGTGCGCACCTCTGGCATCACCTGCACGGAGGATGGAAGGTGGGCGCTGTATGTGACGGTGCCTGATGAAGCGCAAGTGCCGCTGCCGGAAGTGGAGGCGGCGACTGGTGGCCTGCCCGTGGTCTATGAGAGCGCCGCGCCGGGTCCGGCGCAGGCGTATGGGGAGGAGAGAGGGGCTGCCAATTCTGAATTCTGAATCAGGAATTTGGAGTTAGGAATGTAAGGGGCACGAGGTCTCGGGAGAGGGTCAAGGGAAGAGGGGCAATTTGCCGCCTGCGGCAGGAGTGAAGAAGGAGACAGGATGCAATCCTGTCGCACAGATAGGTTGGAAACCTGTCCTACTGGGTTGGAAGGAGCTTTACAGGGCGGAAAGTGTCTCCATTCATAGGGGTTCTGTTTCTGTTTTCTCTGCGGCAGATCTGACGTTTCATTCCTCTTCCCTACCTCTTTTTCATTCGCTTCCTTTTCATTCAATGACCTCGACTACGACGACCACCACGAAACTTGATCCGAAATTCACGGCACTGCTCAACGACACGGCTGCGAAGCTGGAAACTCTGGACCTGCAGCCGAGGGTGCTGGCGGATGCGGAGGAGGGACTGAGAGAGACGGCGGAGGAGCTGGCGGAGCAGTTGCGGGCGTTTGCGACGACTTTGACGGAGGCCCAGGAGACTCGGGTGTCGGCGGAGCTGGCTGCGAGGGCGGCGTTCCTGCAGGCGAAGGAGGAAGAGGCGGCGGCTAAAGAAGCTGAGAAGGCCCGGATCCTGGCGGAGAAGGAGGCCGAAAAGGCGGCGGCGCTAAAGGCCAAGGAAGACGCGGTGGCGGCCAAAGCGGCCGAGAAGGCGCGGATCCAAGCTGAGAAAGAGGCAGCGCAAGTAGCGAAGGAGCAGGCGATTGCCGACAAGGCTGCTGAGAAGGCTCGACTGCTGGCCGAGAAGGAGGCGGAGCGGGTTGCCAAGGAACTCGCGGCGGCGGAGATGGAGGCCGCGCGGGCGCGTCGGCTTGCTGAGCTGATGGAGGCCAAGGAACAGGCGGCAGCCGAGAAGGCGGCGGAGAAAGCGCGAATTCAGGAAGAGAAGGAGGCGGCGCAACGGGCCAAGGAACAGGCAGCAGCGGAAAAGGCGGCAGAAAAAGCCCGCCTGGAGGCCGAGAAAGAGGCGGCTCGCATCGCGAAGGAAGAAGCGGCGAATGAGAAGGCGCGTCAACTGGCGGAACTGATCGCCGCCAAGGAGCAGGCCGCGGTGGAAAAAGCGGCAGAGAAGGCCCGGCTTGAGGCCGAGAAGGAAGCGGCGCGCCTGGCCAAGGAGCAGGCGGATGCGGAAAAGGCGGCGGAGAAAGCGCGTCTGCTGGAGGAGAAAGAGGCGACCCGAATTGCCAAAGAGCTCGCCGCGGTGGCCGCAGCGGAGGAGAAGGCGCGCGTGGCAGCGGAGCGCGAGGCAGCCAAGGAGCAGGCGGCGGCTGAGAAGGCCCGGCTGCAGGCGGAGAAGGAGGCGGAACGCCTGGCCAAGCAGGAAGCGGCGGCCCAGGCCAAAGCGGAACGGGAGGCGGCCCGCGAAGCGGAGAAGGAGGCGGCGCGATTGGAGGTGGAGGCGATGAAGGCGGCGACGGCAGCGATCAAAGCCAAGCAGGAAGCGGAGGCCGAGGTGGCGCGTCAGGCGGAGGAAGAACTGCGGGCCAAACGGGAGGCGGCGACCGCGAAGATCCGGGCGGAGCAGGAGGCGAAGGAGCGCGTAAGGATGGCGGCTTCGCTGGCGAAAATGGCGGCAGAGAAGGCGGCGCTGGAGGAGGAGAGGAAGCGACTGGCGGCGATTGCAGCGGGAACCGCTGAATGAGAAATTAT
>JBGGMQ010000746.1:0-2807 GCA_041287975.1 Verrucomicrobium sp.
AAGCCGGTACTCCAACCCGCTTCGAATACCTCGAACCCGGGTGACGCACTGACGTGCCGAACTACCGGCGGGACGCCGGTGGCACGCACAGGCAGGATGCCTGTGTCACTTGCGGAGGTCTTTGACGATCTCGTAGGAATGGAGACGGGCGGCGTGGTCGTAGATCATGGAGTGGACCATGATCTCGTCGGCCTGGGTCTCCTCCACGAACTCCTGCAGGCGGTCACGGACCATGGCGGAATTGCCGATGATGGAGCCTCTGAGGAAGGGGTTGTTGTGCAGACTACCCATGACGAGGTCGACTTCCTCGCGGTTCTCCAGAGGAGGCGGGAGTTGCATGGGCATGCCACGAGCCAGATGAACGTGGGCCTGGTACTGGGAGGTGGCCAGTTTCTCGGCCTCCTCGGGAGTGTCTGCGGCAAAGATGTTCACGCAGACGAGGGCATAGGGTTTCTGCAGGACGGCAGAAGGTCGAAAATTCCGGCGGTAGAGTTCCAGCGCAGGAAGGACGTTGTCTGGGGAAAAATGACCTGCGGAACCAAAGGGAAGCCCCAACTGCCCGGCGAGTTGGGCACTGAAGCCGCTGGACCCGAGCAGCCAGATAGGAATATCCAACCCGGCACCGGGGACGGCACGCACTTTCTGGCCGGGAAGGATGGGACGCAGGAAACTGCGCAGGACTTCCAGTTCCTCAGGAAAGCTCTCGCCTGAGCTGCCGTGGTTCTGGCGCAGGGCCCGCATGGTCACTTGGTCGGTACCCGGCGCTCGACCCAGCCCCAAATCAATGCGGCCGGGATACAGCGACTCCAGTGTACCGAACTGCTCGGCAATCACCAGAGGGGCGTGGTTGCCCAGCATGATCCCGCCGGAGCCGACCCGGATGGTTTTGGTCGCTCCCGCAAGGTGCCCGATAACCACGGAGGTGGCCGCAGAGGCGATGCCGGGCATGTTGTGATGCTCCGCCACCCAGTAGCGCTTGTAGCCCCACGACTCGGCATGCCGGGCGAGGTCAGCGCTTCGCTGGAGGGCCTCGCCCGGATAGCTGCCCTGAACGACGGGGGAAAGATCCAATACAGAAAATGGCAGGTCAGCGAGCGAGGACATGAGGGAGGTTTAGAGAGACTGGAACCTCAAGGGATACGTCTCAAGATATGCGAGAAGGGGCACAAAAGACTTCGTGCCTCCAAGCCCTGCGGTGCCCAGCCTTTGAAGGGCTGGGACTCGCTGCTGCATCCTCATTTTCTGAAGTCTGACACGCCACTTGTCCCGCGGCGCAGCATTCTCAGTCGGCATCCAGATTCTTCTGCCCAGTGATGAGGCGAGCTCCCTGGTAGCGGCTGAAATAGGACCAGACCCAGATGAGGAACACGGAGATGCGACTCCGGAATCCGATGAGGAAGACCAGGTGGACAAAGACCCAGGCCATCCAGGCAATCCAACCGCTGAACTTGAGCACGTGAACATCGGCAACCGCGCGATGGCGGCCGATGGTGGCCATGCTGCCACGGTTCCAGTATTTGAACGGCTTCAGAGGCTGGCTGGCGATGAGCGCCTTGATGTTCGAAGCGGCTCTTTTGCCCTGCTGCATGGCGACGGGAGAGACGCCAGGCAGGGGCTTGCCATCCGGACCGGCGCAATGGGCGGTGTCGCCGATCACAAACACGAAGGGGTGGTTCTTCAAATTGAGCTCAGGGAGCACGATGATACGGCCACTGCGATCAAACTCACCGGGGAGCTGTCGAACCAGAGGTGATGCCGCATTGCCAGCGGCCCAGATGATGGTGCGGGAAGGGATGTAGCCGCCGGGGATGGTCACCCCTTTGGCATCGAGATTCTGCACGGCCACGCCGAGCTTCACATCGACACCGAGGTCCTGGAGCTGGCTAAGTGCCTTGGCCGAGAGACCCGGATCGAAGGCAGGAAGCACGCGGTCGGCGGCATCCAGTAGGATGACCTTGGCCTCGCGGGGATCGATGTGGCGAAAGTCACGGACCATGGTCTCACGGGCGATCTCGGTGATGGCACCGGCCATTTCCACGCCAGTGGGACCAGCACCGACGACCACAAACGTCAGAAGGCGCTCGCGCTCCGCAGCGTCGGTGGTGGCTTCGGCCTCCTCAAACGCCATGAGCAGGCGGCGACGGATGTTGAGAGCATCGTCCAGGGTTTTCAATCCCGGCGCTGAGGCCTCCCACTCGGGATGGCCGAAGTACGAGTGACGTGCACCTGTGGCTACGATGAGGTAGTCGAACGGGAGACGCTGTCCGTTAGCGATCACCACTTTGGCTGCGGCATCAATCTCAGACACGTCGGCCATGATGGTCTCCGTGTTTTTTGCGTGATGCAGGATCGAGCGGACGGGCTGGGCGATGTTGGCCGGAGAGAGCGCAGCGGTAGCCACTTGATAAAGAAGTGGCTGAAAGAGATGGTGATTGGTGCGATCCAGGATCGTCACTTTGACAGGCTCTTTGCTCAAGGCTTTGGCGGCAGCCAGACCGCCAAAACCAGCACCTATTATAATAACCCGAGGTTGTGCGGGTTCTTCCGTGGAATTCATTGAGGGCAACGTAGCATTTACAGGGCAGAATGACAGTGGGTGTTTGGTGCCACCATTGTGAGTTGTCAGTCGTACAGGTCGCGTTTACATCGGGTTATGAAGATGCTCCAACGCGGCTTTTTGTCCCTCCTTGCCCTCACGGCCGGTATGGCTGCGAGTCATCTCCTGGCCGAGGAGACCTTGTTCAAGGCCGCCACCTTCTGCCGGGGGCTCCAGGAATCCCAAGCACCAAAGGACAAAGCAGACTTTT
>JBGGMQ010000747.1:0-4176 GCA_041287975.1 Verrucomicrobium sp.
GACGCTGAAGCCATCATGCAGGATCGCCCGCTCGAAGATCTGCTCCATGTGCTTCACCTGCGCGGCATGAGTGCGCGCGATGAAGGTGGCTCCGCTCGCCAGCAGTTGTTTCATCGGATTGATGGGCCGGTCGATCGAGCCAGTGGGGTCCGTCTTTGATTTGAAGCCAACGGGTGAGGTGGGGCTGGTCTGCTTCTTGGTCAGGCCGTACACAAAGTTGTCCATGATCACATAGGTGAGCCGGATGTTCTTGCGCGCCGCATGATTGAGGTGGTTGCCGCCGATGGAGAACCCATCCCCGTCCCCGCCAAACACAAACACGTGAAGATCTGGCCGGCTCAGGGAAATACCTGTGGCAAGTGGCAACGCACGCCCGTGAATGAAGTGGATGCCGTGGGTGTTCATGAAGTACGGGAACCGGCTGGAACAGCCAATGCCCGCCACACAGACAATCTTCTCATGCGGATACTGGAGCTTCTCCAGCACGCGGTAAAAGATGTTCAGCACGGCAAAGTCTCCGCAGCCGGGACACCAGGTCGGGTGGTCAGCGGTGAGTGCCTTTTTGGTGAGCCTTTCCTCAGGCTCGATCACGGTGGAGGAAGCGAGGGTGGTGGACATGGGCGGAAGCAGCGAAAGGATTGTGAATTGCAGAATCGAACGAGGAAACTATCAAGCCGGCACCCGCTCAGGATCCTCCAGAGAGATGCTTCTCCACACCGGTGACAATTTCGCGGATGCGGAACGCCAGACCATCCGTCTTGCAGAGGGACTTGATGGCTGGATTGCAGTACCGGGCGCGGAGGATGGTCGCGAGCTGTCCATAGCCGTAGGCACCGTAGTCATTCATCTCCACCACGACGATGTGTTCATAGCGGTTGAAGACGGCATCCAGCCCATTGGGCAGCGGATGAAGATGGCGCAGATGCATGGCCCCCACTTTGAAACCTTCCGCAGGCAGGCGATCGGCGCTCTCTTTGATGGGTCCGTAGGTGCTTCCCCACCCTACGATGAGCACATCCCCTTCTTGATCACCGTGCACCTGCGGAACAGGAAGCTCAGCAGCGGCATCAATGAGCTTCTGACGGCGTTTGCCCGTCATCTGGCTGTGCATCTTGGGACTGCCACTGGGGTGCCCCCACTCATCATGCTCCAGGCCGGAGATCACCGGGTATTTGCCGCTGGCCATTTTGGAGCCAGGAGGGGCATGTTGAGTGGTGCGATCCAGCGGATAGGGACGGTACTCCTCTCTTCTGGGAGAGAGATCAAGGGTGGGCTCCACCCAGTGCAACTCCAGATCGGGCTCGTCAAAGGCCTCGATCCGGCTGCTGAGGGCCTGATCGCTGAGAATAATCACAGGGCAGGAGTACTTGCGCGCGAGTCGCCCGGCCTCAAGGGCGATGTAGAAGCAGTCTTCGACATCCTTGGGAGCGAGGACAAACCGTGGGCAGTCGCCATGGCTGCCATAGATGGCCTGCATAAGATCACTCTGCTCCACACTCGTGGGCAGGCCAGTGGAGGGGCCGCCGCGTTGCACATTGATCACGATCAATGGCAGCTCCGCCATGCTGGCATAGCTAAGGGCCTCCATTTTCAGACTGAGACCTGGACCTGCACTGCCTGTTACTGCCAGGTGTCCGGCAAAGGCTGCGCCCAGGCTCATGCTCACTGCCGCCAGTTCATCCTCAGCCTGCACATAGATGCCTCCATATTTGGGGAGCTCGGCACGGAGGGACTCCATGATGGAAGACCAGGGGGTGATGGGATAGGCAGCCCCATACCGCACCCCGGCGGCAATCAGTCCAGCGGTGAGCATTTGGTTGCCGTCCGTGCTGATGCGGTGCCCCTCGCCCGCTTCGCCATGCGCAAAGGCAAAGTGCTCAAGGTCACCCACCTGATAGGCGAAGCCGGCATCAAACGCGAGCATGGCGTTGCGCAGCACGCTTTCGTCCTTCTTGCCGAATTGGCGGCTGACAATGCCCACGAGCTTCTCCTTGTCGAGGGTGAAGACGGAGCAGATCAGCCCGAGCACGAACATGTTCTTTCCACGATCCCGCGTGGATCCCCCGACGGCCTCCACGGTGGCTGCAGTGAAAGGAATGCCGACATGCTTGATGCCGCGCTCGTGACGAATTTCCGTGACCTCGCCGCTGTCATAGAGGCAGATCCCCCCGTCTCGCAGGGCTCCGAGGTGGCTGTTGTAACTGTGCTGGTAGAAGGCCACCAGCACATCCGCCTCGTCCCCGGCGTGGAGCACCTCCCCGGACCCGATATGCACCTGGAAGATGGAAGGCCCACCACTGATGGTGGAAGGGATGGTCATGTACGTCATCACCTCCTGTGCCGTGCGCCCGGCCAACCGCGCCAGAAACCCGCCGATGGACTGAATGCCATCTTGCGAATTCCCGGCAAACCGGATGACTGCGTTGCGGAGCGAGTGAGGTGAAGGAGGACTGACCGACGGCGAGGAAGGTGGGTTCGCTAACATGTTGATGAGGAATGCGTGCGAAATTCCATGCAATCCGATAAGTTGAAAAAATGCAATACTCGATTTGCGGTGATGCAGCTTTTGTCGTTTTTTGGGGAAAGGTGTGTTTGACGGCTTGTTGCGAGCCGTTTTCATCAACCCGGTCCAGCGCTGCATATTCAGCTTTTCCGGTTTGACCGACGAAAACCCGGCCGCTACCGCGTTATTATTTCCCCTATCCCGAGCTAAATTGGTCTGAAGGCAACTGGAGGAGTGAATTGGTGAGGTGGCAGCAGTGCCATGTCACGACCTCAATTACCTTTGAATTCTGTGATGATCAGGTCGATGGGCACCAGCACATCCCCAATGGTCCATACCAAGTTGCCCGGGTGCCCATCCCACACAATCACATTGTCACGCCGAAAAGCTGGCGCTCGGTTCGGCCCAGGAATACCCAAAGGTAGGAATCCCAAATCCCTCATCCCTTCCAGGATCTGGATTCGGCTTGGAGGAACGCCCACAATGTCCGCCTGAGAAATGACCACTCTCCACCCACCTCCTGCTTGATCGTACCATAGGCCCAACAGCCTGATGGTATCGCCAAAGAAAACGTTTTGCAGATGTATTCTCTTGAGATACTCCAACGGTGTGGCCATTCTCAACAGAGGCTCCTCCACCCCGTCCCAATCGACGGTAAGCCCCGTGCACTGGGGAATAGTGTACTTGACCCAGCGATTCAACTCCTCATCAAATCGGACGTCGTGCTCGGCGGTCTTGGAAACCTTGGCACCCGGAAAATTCGCAGGTAGGATCAAGCCCTCTCGTCTGGCCCATTCACGGAGGAGTGCCCACTGCTCTGACGCTGAGCTTCCAGCATGCGATCCATCTGCTCGTAGGCCTCCCGCGAGGTACGCTTGGGCTGATTCAAGCGCACTTCTTTGAGGACTTCCAAAGCTTGCTTCTGGGCTTCTGTCATTGCTCATCATTTTGCCTGAAATCAAACTGACTTTCAAACCTTATTTGAGGCACACCGGTAGAGCAAGATCTACGGAGCCAGCCATTTGCCAAAAGTTTCGGGCACCATTCTCACATTTTCTCTCTTCAACAGACAAACCCCCCGGCCGGTGACGCTATTCCCGGTGAATCATCACTTCATGACGGCGTGGACGGCTCTTCATCCCATCTCCCTAAATCAAGCGGTTGCTCCTGGACGGGCTGGCTTGATTTGCGAGCCCGGCAGTTCCTGCTCTTTGCACGGTCCCAGACACGATGTGAAGCCGATGCGCATGATGTCCTTCAGGATGCGTTGGTCGAGACCTGGCGGCGGGCCGGGCAACGCCAGCCGGATGATGCCCTGGTGTTTGGGACCATCCGCCGGCGGGCCATCGACCTCGCTCGAAGTGCGGACCGCCGGCTGCGACGTGAGCAAAAAGTTCAGACCGAGCTGCTCCCCTGGCTGGAGCCGGTCATGCCGGAAGCACCCAGGGAAGATGACGCCCTCCATGAGGCGGTGCAGGCATTGCCAGAGCACCTGCGCGAGGTGCTCATCCTGCGGATTTGGAGTGAACTCACCTATGTCCAGATCGCTCAAACTCTGGACCTGCCGCCTGACACCGTGGCATCCCGCTACCGCTATGCGCTGGAACACCTGCGCAAAACCATGAAGCACCCTTTGGCAACCTGATGAACGACGACGACCTTGAATCCCGGTT
>JBGGMQ010000748.1:0-2582 GCA_041287975.1 Verrucomicrobium sp.
GTTGCCAGCGGCATCCGTCGCCACCTGCCGTGGATCTTCCAGCTTCGCACTAATTATGGTCTCAGGCTCGCCCAGAGTCGCGGCTGCTTCAGGCTTCAGCGCCGGATAACGCAGGAGCTTCGGGCCACTGAGGACAAGCAACCGCCCAGTGGAATCGAAATTCACACCGCGGGGATCTGACACACTCGCTTTCCCCAGCATGCGACCCGCCTTCGCATCCACGAAGAAGAGCTCGCCCTGGCGCACCAGTGAACCCACGATGATGCCATTGTGCACGGCGATGCCTGCCAGCACGTACTGCTTACCTCCCCCATCGTAGCCTTCAAGCTCCTGCGGTTTGACGCCATCGGACGGCTTTCTGATTTGGGGATCGCTGCCAAGCTGGACCTTGAAAACGGGGCGGTCATCCAAGTTCCGAGTCTTGGCCGTGAGACGGAGTTCACCGTCCCACGTCGAGCCCACATAGCAGAGGTCATCTGCCACCGCGCTGCTGCCTGTGTCCACCGCGAGCGTGGGTGCGCCCGTCCATGTGCCTCCGACCCATCCCTGACCACCAAGTTTCGTTCCGTCTTCATGCAACCACTGCAGACCATGCCCGCCCTCCGCCACGTAAGCGCCCATGAAGACGAGCGGTTTGCCATCGGCAGTGCGTGAGCCGGGCACTACCGCCATGCTGGTGGGCGGTGTGTGTGTGGTCATCCAGCAGCCGGTCTTGTCCGCGGTCATCCACGCAGGCTTCCCGGCGCTGTAGATGCTGAATTCATAGCGCAGGCTCACCGGCTTCCGCCACAGACCACGAACCGTGTACTCCCCCGGCGCCACCGGTCTGGTTGGAATATGATACACCCCATGTTTCGCAGCCTGCGGATCACGCAGGAGGTCATCGCTGCCATCCCACCACGCGGTACTCTCTCCAGCAGGAAAAGGTGTCTCGCTGATGAGATTGCGCACCCGGTGACCGTCCTTGTCTTCAATGACGAGAGTGACCAGCCCCGCCTCAGGGAGGGTGAACTTCACAGGGATGGGCGGGGGCTCCTCCACGTTCTTCGGAAGCACGAGAGAGGCGAGTTCCTTCTCCTGCAGCGGAGCAAGCGCCATCACCTCGCCCAGCCAGACCCGACGTCCTTCCTTCAACTTGCTCGTGAGGTGGGAGTGCCCGGCCTTGGCGCCTCCGGTGATGCGCAGGCGGATGGCCCGAGCCTCTACAATATAGGCAAACGCAAGCCGGTGCGGTCCAAGAGGCAAGGGATACAGGGTATCCATCCCTGCTGCTTGCGCCACTTTCCGCCAGGCGGATGCCGGCGCTTCGCGGGGAACTTCATCAGCACCTCCTGTGAAGGCCTCCACCTCCGCACTCTGAAAACCGGTCCACAGGAGACACACCGCATTCAGACGCACCGGCGAGGGCCAGGTGAGCGTGATGAACTCAGGATGCTCCGACGACACCGCCAGCGCCGCGCCCTGCTCACCATTGTCCCACGTCTGCCACTGGCGATTGTGGGATTCATCCACCAGTTTCGCGGAAACATCATCACGCGCCACGGATTGCGCGAGGGCCTGTGGAGCCACATTGCCGAGGCGCTCAGCGAGTACCCACGCACCCCCGAGCCAGCCTGCCATCTCCCGATCCCCCGGGGCGGGCACATGGGTGAAGCGCAGGGCACGCGTCTCCGTGCCGGGCGGCAGCACCCATAGGGCATAGTCATCTTCGGAAACTTCCTCGCGCGAGGGCTTGTCTTGCAGGAGCCGATCCGCCGGCAGCCACTGGGAATCGTCCGCAAGGTTTCCAGGGTAGGAAGCATCCGGCTTCAGCACACTGAGGGTGCCTCCACCTCGCACGAGGACAGAGCCTACAGGGATGGTCTTGGCGAAACCGATACGCAAGTACCGCGCCGCCGCCTCCCGGCCTTCGCCATACTTCACTCCACGGAAGTCAGGCAGCCGGGCCGTGGTCCAGACCACGGAAGAGGGGCCATTCTTCGCAGCCTGCTCGGAGATGGACGATTCCTTTCCTCCCGCCCAGTCGGCAAAGGCAAGCGGGTCGAGAGTTTCGGCCTTGAGCGCGTCGGCAGTTGCCTCTGCAAAACAGGGCTCTGCACAGGCAACCACGGCAAGGAAGACAGTAAGGAAAGTGCGAAACATGCAGGGAAAGGACGGTGAAGTGCCGGCCTCACTTTCAACAGCCTTTGCAAGCAGGGCTCGGACTGCATGTGTGGAGCGGCCACCGAAGCAGTAGCACCAGGTCACGGGAAGCGTGAAGGCTGGATAGAAATGAGTGAAGCCCGAAGGAGGCTTCACTCCCCCTTCCCTGCCCCGGCGCCTGCCTTTTGCCGCCCTGCTTCGAAGGTCTTCGCCTTCTCCGGGTCCATGCGCTCATAGTCAGCCGCAGTGGGTCCTCCACCGAACTGTTTCCAGTAGATCTCGGCGAAAGGATTCAGCTTCGGGCCAAGTGCGTTCTCGTTGATGTCGTACTGCCCCTTGAGCGAGGTCCACCACGCGTCATAGGCGTCTGACAGTTTTTTCACCACCTCAGGATGCGACGAGGCGATGTCCTGCTTCTGCGAGCCGCTGATTTCCGCAAA
>JBGGMQ010000749.1:0-3716 GCA_041287975.1 Verrucomicrobium sp.
CGACGCCTTCAGCACCAGCAGCGGGGCGAGCGTGCCGGGGTTCGCTTGATTGGCGTCTTCTTTTCTCTGGGGCTCCGGGGTTGCAGAGGTTTGAGGTTTAACCACAGAGACACAGAGGGCACAGAGACTGATTTTTTTAGAGGGTTTTGGCTGCCCCTTGCATTTTTGGCTGCCCCTTGCATTAGTGACATACCGGCGTCAGCTGCTGCGTTTTCCCCGAAGGGGATTCTGCTACAAGCCCAAGGTTGGACGAGCCTTAGCGAGTCTACCTTGGGGGACTCCCCTGATCTGAATCAGGTGCGGAAGCCGACTCTTCTCCTCCTATATTTGGCTGCTCACTGCCCTGCTTTGAGGGCCACGACAGACCCGTTCTTTTCCAGGTCCTTGCCGAAGGCCAGTTCCACCTTGGGGGCTGCTGCTTTGACATCGGGTACCGTCACAGTTGGAGGCGAGCTGTAGCCTGCCCCTGCGTCGGTAATTTCATAAGCCGTGACCTTGCCGTCTTTCACCAGGGCATTGGCTTTGGCCTCGCGATGCTTCCAGACTTCATCCCGCTCGCGGCGGTAGCGGTAGTGATTGGAAACCTCATCCAGGCGGTCGTTGGTGATGCCATGCTTGCCCAGAGCTGCCATGAGGGCAGACTTGTTTTTCTGCACCTGCTCAGGCTCTGGCGCGGTGCCTGCACGCGCGGGTTTCACATGGCTGAAGGCCTCCCGGAAGACTTCCGTTGGCACGCCCAGAGCAGCCGCGATGAGATTCACTGGACGCCCCCGGTCCTGCGGATCCGTGTCGAAGCCACCGGTGAACACCACCGGCACTCTAGTCACCCGTGGAGGGAGGGTTGCAGGCGCAGCGGGAGTAGCTGCTGGGGCTGAGGTCGGAGAAAACGTTGCGGCGGCGATAAAAGCGGCAAGCAGAATAGCCGGGAGCAAGCGGGCGGTGGAGATGACGGAGAGGCGCATGGACGTGAGACAGGAGTGTTGATCTATCGAAGGGGTGAAACTCCGCTGAGAAGGGACGGTTGCGCAATGGGTGTGGGGCACCTGGCTTGGGCGTCAGCAGTGTAGCAGGACCGTCTCGGTCCTTGGTGGCTGCGGAGGAAGACGTGCGAAGTCCTGTGACCAATGCGCCCATCAACCGCCAAAAGGACCAAGAAGCGAGACGCTTCTTCCACACTGTGCCTGCCCTGAGCACCTCCTGAGGCAACCTAAAGATGGAACTACAAACCGCTTCCAACACCTTGCCCACTGACGCTCTGCCCACTGACGCACCGGCCCTCAAGGCAGCCCCACCCGCACCCGCATGAAACGCCGGGGATGCGCCGGGTCACTGATCAACACGCTGTCACTCACCTTCACACCCACCACGCCCCCGGCCAAACCCAGGACAGCCTCTTCCACCACGGTCACGCCTTGCACGAGAGCAACAAAGCCTCCCCCTCCCTCGCTGCGGGCCAGATCCACCCAGTTGTTTCCAAGATCGTCTGACGCCTGGACGGTCATGACCAGGTCCGTCGCAGCGGTATTGTGAGGGAAGCTCAAGGTGAGTCGCCCGCCTTCCACGGCGACGACCCCGGTACCAGTGCCCGCTCCAACTCCATTTCCAGCTCCGCTCGCCGTCATGGGTTCGTTGCCAAAGGCATACTCAAGCAAATTTGCCACGCCATTGCCATTGGGGTCGGCCAGGTTCCCGGAAACCCCCTCGTCACTGGCGGCAGTGCCGAACTTGCTGCTGCGCCACAGGGCCACCGGGGCAGGTGTGGCGAGGCTGACTTCGTCAAAGGACTCCACCTCACCGTCGTCGGCGGAGAGGCGCAGCACATAGGAGCCGGGTGCGGAGAAGTTGACGCCACTGGTGGGCGAAAAAAGATTCGTGAATGTGGCGGAGCCTGGCCCGCTGATCTTTGCCCAGGTGGCCGTGAAGGCAGCAGGTGGATCTGGCAGACCCTCATCTGAGACGAAGCCTGCCAGCGTGCCCTGCAGGGCACCCAGCGTCTGGTTCGAACCCGCCTCCACCACCGGGGCCACGTTCCCTGAGGCAAAGGAGACATTGTCATACACGGCCGTGTTGACCGCCGGCGTGGAGCTGGAGCTGGCATTGGACACGGCGAAGCCTACCAGCACGGCGCTCGGGAGGGTGGAAGTGACCGGGCCCCGGCTCGTCCAGGTGAGGCCATCGTCCGACAAATAACCGGTGAAGCTGTTGCCCACTCGCACCAGACGCTGCCAGGTGACGGGGGTGTTGGTGACGGCGCCACCAATGTTGATCGTGGTGCTGCCGCCCGTGGTGGTGCGCTGCATGAGGTAGTTCGACCCCGTGTTCTCCTGGCTCATGGCCACATGCACGGCCCCGGCCGCAAGGCTCGCCCGGGCCATCAATGCGGTGTGAGCCCCCACGGCACTGGTGGTTTTGGAAACAAGCCGCGCCCGGATGTCGAAGTCACCGGTGAGGGACTGGTAGTAAAAGTGGAACTGGTCAGACGTGCCATAGATGTCACTCCCTGCCCCGGTGACCGTGACGGAGCCGCCGCTGATGCTGCCCGAGCCAGCCCGGGGAGCGAAGATGTCGGCATTCGTCGCCGTGAAGGGGCTGACCCCGGCCGTCACCGTGACCTCATCCACCGTCTGGGAGGTGCCATCGCTGGCGGTCAGCCGCAGCACGTACGTGCCGGACGAGGAAAAACGAGCGGTGGTGAAGGGACCCGCATCACTGAAGGTCACGGTGCCCGGGCCGCTCACCTTGCTCCAGGTCGTGGTCAGGGAGGCAGGCTGGTCATCGGCCACAGTGGCTCGCAGCAGCAATCCCACACCCAGAGCCAGGGAGACGCTGTCCACCCGGGGACTGGTGATGAAGGCCACAGGGGCGCCTGCCGGAGCCACGATGACGGAGCGGCCATTGGAGTCCACCGTACCGGCACTGTGCACTACCCGCGCACGCAGCACGTGCGGGCCAGCGGCAGGGTTTACCCAGTCGTACACATAGGGCGCGAGGGCATCCTCGCCAATGACCGTCTCGCCATCCAGGAACTGCACCTTCGCGATGGTCAGGGTGTTGTCACTCACCGAGGCGGCAATGGCGAAGGTCCCAGGGGAAAAGAGATACTCGCCCTCTGCGGGTGAGGAAATGAGCACACTGGGAGCGACCGAGGAGGTACGAGGAAAGTTCACCGTCGCATCCCGCGGCACGAGCACACTGCCGGGAATGACCTGCCGGGTGATGCCCGGCCCCTGCCAGGCGACGGCCAGGTGGTCCGCTCCCCCACCCTCCCGGTGCTGGGCCTCGAGGTAGTAGGCATGCCCGGCCTCCAGGAAGACCGGGTCGGATTTCTGGGCGCTCGTTGCATCCCAGCTCTGAAAGCTGGTGTAGCTGGAAACCGCAGCCACGGCGGCTTTGGCCTCGGTTGTTTCATCGCCACTCAGATAAAGGGTGCTGCCATCGTCAGAGGCGATCCAGAAGGTGTACACCCCGGTGGTGGGCGGCACCACCCAGCCGGAGACACGGCGCACGTAATTCTCCGCCACATTCTGGCTGGAGGTGAAGGAGGACCACGTGGCAGTCACCCCCGGGGTCCCGGTCATGGTCGTGCCTGCCCAGCGCTCCTCCAGCAGACCAGTGGAGCGGTTGCAGAGGATCGTGGCGGTGCCGTAGCCCGTGGCTCCAGCGCTGTCCACAGCCCGCAGGGTCAGCACCACCACGCCAGGACTGGCCAGGGTGCT
>JBGGMQ010000750.1:0-3443 GCA_041287975.1 Verrucomicrobium sp.
AGCACGGGATCTTCGTGTCCTGATAGGTTCGCTTTCATGGGCAAGCCCAGCAACATGTCAGGTGACGCTGGGACCACATGGTATTCAGATTTGGAATGAGATCAATAATCATTCTAAAAAAGGTACGAGCGGGTGCTTTGCCGGGATGAACTTATCCACATGCAGATCTGCCTAGTATTGATCAATCTGGGTTGATAGTCAGCGTTTGGAGAGCGTTTTCCTTTTGCAAATAGGCTTTGCGCCACTAGTTTAATCTATCGCTTTGAGCCATGAAGCCTTCGCCTACCAGCCAAGAACATCAGGAAATCATCATCCTGACACCCGAGGAAATGCGGCAGGTTCGCTTGCAGGGCTCCATCTACGCACGTACGACCTTGAGCCGACGGGCGATGCACGCCATGATGCGGAAGAATGGAAGCGTGCCCAGTCCGAATCCTTGGTACAGTGGGCGGAAGAACAGTGCCTTGTCCTCGAAATAAAGGCGTTTGAAGAAAAGTTGGCGGATCTTAAGGATCTGGAGGGAGGGCTAGAGCACAGGGTCTTTGTGTACAAAGAGATGGGGCGGGTGATCAAATTGACCAAGCCGCCGAATTTTGGGTTGTACGAGGATCTGCCGATCTATGTGCGCAATCTGGTGAGAAGTAACTTGGTCTTCGGAGACGACGTCAAAGTTGTGGGTGTACTGCAAACCAATGACGGGGCTGCGCTCGTTACTTCCCAGGAGTTTGTGCCTGGCAAGTCGCCTTCGGACAGCCAAGTCGAGCAGTGGTTTTCGGGCCAAGGTTGCGAACGATTGGCAAAACACATTTGGAAGTATCCTGACGGGACCCGAGTGGCTGACACCCATTCTCGGAATTTTATTCTCACCAAGGAGAATCAAATTGTTCCGATCGATCTACATGTAGAGGTGTTGGGAGCTGCGTGGGAAGGGCAGCTCTCCAGCCTCCTGGCTGCGGTTAGAGGCGAAAACGCCCCGCCCGTGGCGGATTAACCCTTGGAAATCTCCAGTTCTCTTCCAAGATCTCCCACAGATGAAAATTGGACTGATCGGTTGCGGAAAAATGGGTGGAGCGCTCTTGCGTGGGGCGATCAAGGCTTCCTTGGCGACACCCGAGGACGTGGTGATCTACGACAAGATCCCCGCTGCCGTGGAGGCGCTCAAAAGCGAGTTCACAACCGTCCAAGCCGCGCCGAGCCCATTGGCGTTGGTGGAGGCAGTTGACGTCGTGGTGCTGGCGGTAAAGCCTCAGGACATGAAGGGGTTGCTACAAGGCCTCGCCGGCAGTGCTGCATCCCATACTGACGCTCCGCTTTTCCTTTCCATCGCCGCTGGTCTGACGCTGGCGCAACTCGAAGGTTGGCTCGGCGGGCAGGCGCGGATCATCCGCTCCATGCCCAATACGCCTGCGCTTTTGCTCAGCGGAGCCTCTGCCTATGCGAGGGGCGCGCACGCCAATGAGGCGGACGTCACACTGGCCAGTCAGGTGCTTGGAGCCGTGGGTTCTGCACAAGAAGTGTCAGAAGCGCTATTGGATGCTGTCACTGGCCTGAGTGGCAGTGGCCCTGCCTACGTGTACACAGTGATCGAAGCGCTTGCCGATGGCGGGGTGCTCATGGGGCTGTCCCGGCCGATTGCGCTGCAATTGGCGGCTCAAACGGTGGCCGGAGCCGCCCAAATGGTGCTCCAGACGGGCAAACATCCGGCCGTACTGCGGGATGAAGTAACCAGTCCCGGTGGCACTACGATCGCTGGGTTGGAGCAGCTTGAGGCTCAGGGACTTAGGAATGCCCTGATCCAGGCGGTGCGTAAGGCCACGGAGCGCAGCAAAGAGCTCGCTGCGCGGTGACGTGGGGATTTCCCTTAGGGATTGCTCAAGTCTTCAGCCGGGGCCGTCTAAAGCGGCCTTCCGGTGGAGAGGGACGATTCATAGGTAAGAAGCCGTGATGATGATCCAGATGAATAAACGTTCATCCTCCTCGTCAAACGGACTGCAACTTAACTCTGAAAACCCCTATGAAAACTCTTCTCGGATTTCTTGTTGTCGCGATGACGCTGGCCTTTGCCGCGCCGCAGGCTGAAGCCCGTGACCGTGGTCACCGCCACCATCATCACAGCAGCTACCACCACCGCCATCATCATCACCACCATCACGGTTACTCCCGGAGCTACTATGCCCCGCGTTACTACAACAACTATAGTTACGGCGGCTACTACGGACGCCCGTACTACTACGGTGCTCCCCCCGTCTACTATCGTGAACGTTACCCCCGCGCCCGTGTTTACCTGCCCGGTATTGGCATCGTGATCAGGTAAACGAAGCAGTGAAAAGTTGAGGGTAAAAAGTGAAAAGTGACTGAGTGGCAGAACACTCCAGCAGCGCTCTGATCGCGAAAGCGACAGGGCGCTTTTTTCGGCTACGGCTTGGCCTCCGCATCCCACTTTCTGAGCTTGAGATGCAGCTGGGCCACCTTCCCCATGTAGTGATCCATCCGGTAATCGACAGCGGCTTTGATCATGTGCGCTTTGGCGACATCAGTGTGGCCGAGCGCTTCTTCATACAGGCCCAGGTAGAGGTGGGCATAGCAAAGTTGATTGCGCTGGGCCTCGCTTGCATCCTTTCCTAAAGCGGCAGCCTTCAAGACGGCCTCTTCAGTGCCCTTGCCGGCGAAGAGATCGTGCACCTGTTTCATCGGCACCCGGGTGTCGCCTTCGATGGGGATGAGCACCTTGCGGGCGGCTTCGGCCCCGTCCTTCTTCGCCACGCAGATGAAGTGCCACGCGGCGTTTTCCACGTCGTTGGCATTCACTGTCTGGTGCAGCTCAAATTGTTTCCTGCCCCCCGTGTAGTCCTCAGCATAGTACTGGGCCAGTCCCCGCTGCCAGAGCAGGGGAGCCAGCTCCGGGGAGATTTGAATTGCCTGGTCAAACGCGGCGACGCTTTCTTTCGCTTTGCCCGCGAAGAAAAGGGCAACACCGTCCTCGAACCAAGAGTCGGCAGACTGTTTCAACGTCTCTGTGCCGGACGCGCTTTGGGCAGACACAGGAGAGGCGACGATGCCAAGGAGGCAGATCGCACCCACGGCGAGAAAATGGCGCAGTTTCATCAGGCGGCAGGAAGAAGGAGAGGAGGGGGGAGGCTGACTCAATCTGGCTTGTAGTAGCGGCCCATGTATTCCAGGATTTTGCCACGCATTTCATCGCCATCGACTTCTCCCGTGTGACGCCAGATGACATCACCATTGGGGGCGACGAGCACGGTGAAAGGGGTGGGGCCTTCCCATTGCGGATCGAGCGCCTTGACGAGCTCTTCATGACTGCCGCCTGTGAAAATGTAGTTGTTGGTGGTGCGGCCTTCGGCCTTGAGTGTTGATTTGATCTTGGCGGGAATGGCGGCACCCTGGGACTCCAGGAACTCCTTCACCTTTGCCTTCTCCTCGGGCTG
>JBGGMQ010000751.1:0-5817 GCA_041287975.1 Verrucomicrobium sp.
TGCCTGGGCACCGGGACCTGTCTCTCGCGCGCCCTTTTCCTGTTTTTAGCCCCAGTCTTGGCGCCCGCCAACCTGCAGCAGACCGGCCCGGTGCCTGTCTGCCTATGCCACACCTTGGTGCAATCCTGTCTCCAGGCCACGTCGCCCGGAGTCTTCATCAAGCTGGCCTACCTGAAATCCAGGGAAACCAAAGACATCGTCAATATCTAAATTTTCACGTAACATGTCCATTCATACCATTACCGCCGCGCTTCCGAACGGCGACATTACTTTCGAAACAGGCAAACTTGCCAAGCTTGCTGACGGTGCCGTGACGGTCCGTCAGGGCGATACCATCGTCATCGTGACGGCGGTCTCCGCTACGAAGGTGAAAGAGGGCCAGGATTTCTTCCCCCTCTCCGTTGAGTACAAGGAAAAGGCCGCTGCAGCAGGCAAGTTCCCTGGTGGCTACTTCAAGCGCGAAGGCCGCCCTACCGAGAAGGAAATCCTCACCTGCCGTATGACGGACCGCCCTTTGCGTCCGTTGTTCCCCAAGGGTTACTACTACGACACCCAGATCGTCGCTCTGTTGCTGAGCGCTGACGGTGAAAATGATGCCGATATTGTGAGCATCAACGGCGCTTCCGCCGCCCTTTGCGTCTCTGACATCCCGTTTGCAGGCCCTGTGGGTGCCGTGCGTATCGGCCGCGTGAATGGCCAGTTCGTGGTGAACCCGACTCACACCCAGCGCGCCAAGAGCGATCTGGACTTGGTGTATGTCGGCAACAAGACCGAGGTCATCATGATCGAAGGCGCTGCTCAAGAGCTTCCCGAAGCGGAGTTCATCAAGGCCCTCGCCTTCGCTCAAGAGCAGGTGCAGATCCTCGTGGCAGCACAGGAAGAGCTCCGCAATCGCGCTGGCAAGGTCAAGCGCGTGGTCCCCCTCATGCTGGTCAAGGATGAGCTTCTCGAAGTCGCCTACGAAGTCGCTGGCAGCCGCATCGAAGACGCCATCTATCGCCCCAGCAAAGTGGAGCGCAGCAAGGCCGTCGGTGCCCTCAAGGACGAAGTGGAATCCGCCATCAAGGCCAAGTATCCTGAGGCTGGCAACTTCGAGATCGGCCAGGCATTCGACTACATCCAGAAGAAAGCCTTCCGTATCGCGATCCTCGACAAGCAGACCCGCGCTGACGGCCGTGGCATCGACCAACTGCGCCCCCTCAGCGGTGAAGTCGGCCTGATCCCCCGGGCTCACGGTTCAGCTCTCTTCGCTCGTGGCGAAACCCAGGCCCTTGCTCTGGCCACTTTGGCTCCTCTCGACGAAGCCCAGGACATGGACAACTACGCTGGCGGCGAGACCACCAAGCGGTTCATCCTGCACTACAACTTCCCTCCCTTCAGTGTGGGTGAAACCGGCCGTTTCGGCGGTCAGAACCGTCGCGAAATTGGTCACGGTGCTCTTGCTGAGCGCTCCGTGGCTCCTGTGGTGCCCTCCGCAGAAGACTTCCCCTACGCCATGCGCGTCTCCAGCGAAGTGATGGAATCCAACGGTTCCACCTCAATGGCCAGCGTTTGCTCCGGTGTCATGGCCCTTCTGGATGCAGGTGTGCCCCTCAAGCGCCCTGTGGCCGGCATCTCCGTCGGTCTCGTGAGTGAGTACGGCGCAGATGACACAATGTCCCGCTACCTGACGATGCTCGACATCATCGGCAGCGAAGACCACTTCGGCGACATGGACTTCAAGCTTTGCGGCACCGAACTCGGCGTCACCGGCTTCCAGCTCGACCTCAAGCTTCCTGGTATTCCTCTCAGCATCCTGAATGAGGCAGTGGCCAAGGCCGTGACCGGTCGCACGGCGATCCTTGAAGCCATGGCGGTTTCCATCACGGCTCCCAAAGCTCTCAGCGAGTTCGCTCCCCGCATCGAGAAGACGAAGATCAATCCCGACAAGATCGGTGAGCTCATCGGACCTGGCGGCAAGAACATCAAGGCCATCCAGGCTGAGTCCGGTGCTGACATCAGCATCAACGACGATGGCACCGTCCTCATCTATGCCAGCTCCAAGGAAGCCCTTGAGCGTGCACTGGAGCTCGTCAACAACACCGTTGGCGAAGTCGAAGTGGGCAAGAACTACACAGGCCGCGTCGTCAGCACGACGAACTTCGGCGCTTTCATGTCGCTCGGCGGCAAAAAAGACGGCCTCATCCACATCTCCGAACTCGCTGACTTCCGTGTCAACGTGGTGGAAGACGTGGTCAAGGTTGGCGATGTGGTCACCGCCAAGTGCATCGGCGTGGACGACAAGGGCCGCGTGAAGCTCAGCCTCAAGGCCGTGCTGAAAGAAAAGGACGCTGCTCCACAGGAATAGTCCTCGCAGCTCCGCAAGCCATTCAGGCCTCAAGTCTCCTCAGGGAGGCTTGAGGCTTCTTGGTTTTGGGACAGTCTTTTCTCCACGGTCCCTCAAGTCCAATGCATTGCGCCGGATCATTGGATCGTGATGCAGAGTTGCCTCATTCCGCTCCCGCCCTATCTTCCGCCCCCTCATGATTTCCCCCTGGACTGCCCGCCTCGCCCTAATCGTCTTTTGGGCGTTGATCTATCTCCCTGGACTTGGGGAGCCTGAGATCAAAGGCGAGGAGTGGCGGCGCACCATTCCAGGCCGGAACATGCTGCAAAACGGTGACTGGCTGGTGCCTCGCTCTGGAGGCTTGCCCTATGTGAGGAAGCCCCCACTCATCAACTGGGTCAGCGCTGTCAGTTTCAAAGTTTCCGGGGTGGTCAATGAGTGGTCTGCCAGGCTCCCCAGCGTGCTCACTATTCTTGGCGCGACTCTGGGCATGTTCGCCTTCTCGCGAAGATTCATGGGGGATCGTACTGCCTTCATTGGAGGGCTGTTTTTTCTGACCAGCGTCGGAGTTATTGAGAAGGGACGCATTGCGGAAATCGAGGTGTACTACATTGCTTTCACGGGCTTGGCTTTCACGGCATGGCTCGCAGGTTTTACCGGCAAGCTCAACCGCTGGATTGCCTGGCTCTATGCCGGTGCCTTTCTCGGCCTGGCCATGCTGGCCAAAGGGCCCATGCACCTTCTATTTTTCTATCTGCCTGTCATTGGAGCCTGCTGGAGCACCCGGCGCTGGCGGGAGCTCGTGTCCCTGCCACACTTGGCGGGCCTCACGGTTTTCTTCGCCATCACCCTGGCATGGGCGCTGCCGTTTATTTCATCTTATGCGCAATTCATGGGCATCCCGAAAGCGGACGTCCTGGGAGCTTGGGGGAATGAAGTGTCGAGCCGGGTTACGGGTGAGGAGCAGTCAAGCACCTCCGACTGGCTGGTGCGCGGACCGAAGGCTCTGGTGATGTTTCTCCCCTGGGTGCTCCTGCTGCCGCTCTGGTGGCGGAGGACGGCACTGGATTCTCTTTTCAAAGACGACCCGGCCACCCGCAAGACTTTCGACGGGTTGAAGTGGGGTGTCGTGGCCGGCTTCGCCTTCATGGTCTTGATCCCCAGTTCCAGTGCCAGGTATGTCGCTCCCCTGTTGGCTCCTGTAGCCCTCATGACCGCCTGGATCGTGAGCGGAGCCGCCATCACGGTGACAGAGAGACAGCGTTCCGTCTGGCATCTCATCAACCGCGTGTTCTTTGGCATCAGCATCATCGCTTTGGGAGTGTCAGCCATACTGTACTGGCCTGATTCACTTGCCGTGGTGGCCGCCTGGACCACTGGCATCACACTCGCCACCTGGCTGACTCTCAAGACGGTAAAAGGCGAGGGGACAAAAGGTGTTGCTGCGCTAACCGTTGTTTCCGGCCTCTCTGCCGCGTTGCTCCTCGCCGCATTCGTGCGCATTGGGCACAGTGTCATGGCTCAGAGTGAGGACATCCGCCCGACCGCGAATGACATCATCAAGGCGATGGGACCCGCTCCAGAAGGCAGGCTCCTGGTCTTCCACCTCGGGCAGATTCCGTACCCATTTTACTTCCCCGACTCCGCCCTGGAGGTCGACGGACTTGAGCAAGTTCCCCAGCAGGAAGACATCCGCTGGATGCTAACCAGCATCAAGACCGACGACGGCTTCCGCCCCTGGTTCGAGCGTCGCTTCGGCCCCGGTGAAACGGTGGCCGAATTCGCCCGCACCTGGGGCGACCAAGGCAAGCGGGGGGAGAGAATGGTGCTGGTGAAGTTTGCGGGCCGCAAGCAGCCCGCGACTTAACAGGGGCCTCAGGCGACTACTTCGCCGTCGCCAAGCAATTTGCCTGTGACCATGTAGTTGCGGACGTAGTCGGCCACCGCGTCATCCAGGGGCAGAATCGCGTCCTTGTACCCCAGCTGGCGCAGTTTGGAAATGTCCGCACAGGTAAAGTACTGGTACTTCTCCCGAAGGTGTCCCGGCAGATCGATGAACTCGATCCGGGAGGGCAGGGACAGGGACGCAAAGATGGCATTCACCAATTGCAGCCAGGTATGGGCCTTTCCTGACCCAAGATTATAGAGGCCGCCCGACATCGGGTGGTTCCCCAGGAAGATAGTCATCGCCACTGCGTCCTTCACATAGAGGAAGTCCCTCATCTGCTCCCCGTCGCGGAAGTCTGGGCGATGACTCTTAAAAAGTTGCACCTTCCCATTCGTCAGGATCTGGTCGAAAGCCTTGTTCACCACAGAGCGCATGTCTCCTTTGTGGTTCTCATTGGGGCCGTAGACGTTGAAGTACTTCAAGCCGATGACGCGCTTTGCGATCCCGGCCCGCTGGGCATAAAGATCAAAAAGGTGCTTCGAGTAGCCGTACATGTTCAGGGGTCGGAGCACGGAGATGTCTTGCATCTTGTCATCCATGCCCTGAGCTCCGTCTCCGTAGGTCGCGGCGGAGGACGCATAAACGAATCGAGCCCCCGTATCAATGGCCCAATGGGCCAGCTTCTTCGTGTACTCGAAGTTGTTCTTCATCAGGTGTTGGGCATCCCGCTCCGTCGTCGCCGAGTTTGCCCCCAGATGGTAGATCACATCGAATTTGCCCAAGGACGCAGGCTGCTTCGTCACCGTCTCCAGCAGGTCCGCTGCGTCGATATAGTCCGCATACTTCAGCGCCACCAGGTTCTTCCACTTCTCATCCGTCCCGAGAGAATCCGTGACCACGATGTTCTCCTCCCCCCGCTGGTTGAGAGCCCAGACAAGTGCGGAACCAATAAAACCGGCACCGCCGGTGACAAGAATACGGGAGGATGGCATGGAGGGGAAAAGGGGAGTTGAGACGCTGCGCTGGTTGAGACACTACGTTGGTTGAGGCGCTTCGCTAGTTGATGCGGGCTGCGCCCTGGTTGAAGTGTTGATGCGAATGAGTTGGGTTTGGCGCAGTTTGTGGATTCTGGCAGACAAGTCTGCAAACGATGTACGGAGCTTTGCCAGATCTTCTGAAGTGATCAAGTTCAGGTCGTTGCAGATTGTCAGCAGGCACATCACTTCCATCAGCGAGCTGTACGCAAGCTGAGAAAAATGAGCCTGATCTTTGGCGCTGGTTCGGGAGGAACCTTCCGCAAGATTGCAGGCTATGGAAACCACGGCTCGATTCAATTGAGAGGCCAACCCAAAGGTCTCCGACTTGGGGAACAACCGGGTCAGCCCATACACTTTGACAATGAGTCCCCTGGCGTCGTTCCAAACGCCAAGCTTCTCATAGCCAAAGAGTCTGCGGTCAGGCACCTTGCTCATGACAATCTATGGAATGAACAAAGTGCCTAAACCAGCGAAGCGTCTCAACCAGCATCGTGCCTCAACTAGGCCGCTTGCGGCCGCCTAAACATTCATCCCAAAATACTCATGCGCATTCGCATACGAGATGC
>JBGGMQ010000752.1:0-3768 GCA_041287975.1 Verrucomicrobium sp.
CAAAGGTGTTAAGCTCAGCGGCGTCTCCCCCGTGGGTCCCGCCGCCAAGGCCGGGGTCCAGGCTGGAGACATCATCATCAAGCTCGGCAACAAAGACATCCAGAACATCTATGACTACACCTACATCATGGGGGAACTGAAGATCGGTGTGGAGACCACGATCGTGGTGCAGCGCAATGGTGAGACGAAGGAGATGAAGCTGATGCCGGGTTCGAGGGATTGATGAGAGCGATATGAGTTGGAATCCCTGTGGAAAACCCCAGCTGCGGCTGGGGCTTTTCGTTTTGAGTGGGGTACAAGCCATCTGGTGAAGGTGCACCTGAGGCCGGTTAAAAGTCGGTACTCCAACCCGCTTCGTTGGAGCGGAAGGGAAATCGAGCCCCCTATGGGAGTCGGAATTGTTACATTGCCGCCTTCGCCGATTTTACCACCATCCGGGTGTTGACCCGACATCCAAACCGCTTAAGGAAAGCGGCATCCAGATCCATAAGATGACACCCCACACTGCCTCTTCCCCTGGCGGCACCGTTTTTACCCGGTGACTGCGCCGCTCCAAGCTGAAGCCAAATCTGTGGGAAGGTCTGCGCTCTTCTTCGTCATCCTTTTGATCTGGGTGGTGCCGCCTCTGCTGGCCTGGCTGGGGTGGCTCGGCTACATCCATGAAAGCCTGCCGTTGCGGAGGAATCAGTTCGTCGATGTTTCAGGGGTGCTCCGCCTCAAGAAAGGAATCCTGCCACCACTCAGCCCAACAGATGCCCGGCATGCCATCGTTACTGAAGGTCAGCAGCCACTAAGGAGAAAGGCTAACGTCTACGAGCTGAGTGACAGTTTAGCCAAGGGTGCCTACCTGATCCGCGAACCGTTTCTTTACATCAAGCCATTCACGCCTGCGGGCACGGGCGGCGATTCAGTTCAAGGATACAACCTAATGCTGCCATGGCGTGCCCCCGGCTGGTACTGGGCCGCCTGGGCCTCTAGTGTGGCAGGCACCCTTTTGCTGCTGAGGAAGGCGCGTCTGCTGGAGGCATTTCGCACAGGTGCCACGGGTGCGGCAAAGGCTTGGCCGGCCTGGAACGAGCGCAGCCAGCGGAAAGGATGGTATCTGGCAGCCTACGCCACCCTCGTCACTCTTGGCATCGCGGTGACCTATGAGGACAAGCTTGTGACGCCCTATCTTTCTGCTGAGGACGGGATGGTGTTTCTGCAAGAGAACCTCGGCCACGGCATTCAGGCTTTCTGGATCCCCTATGCCGGGTATCTGCACGCGTTGCCGAGAATGGGTGCCTGGCTGGCTGGATTCTTCCCTATGGAGCATCAAGCCGCCGTGATGGTCTGGTACAGTCTCGTGATCATGTGGGGAGTCGGGTACGGCATCGCCCGCTGGACCAGTGACTGGCGCGAGCGGCTTGCTTTGGCGGGTTTCCTAGTGCTGGCACCCATGGGGGGCTATATGATGCTGTCCCCAACGAACCTTCAGTGGTTCACCGGGATCGCTCTGACTCTGCTGGCCATTCATGCTGATCCAGCGCCGTCATCCCGGCTTAAGAAAGCTACCCTCATCGTCGCCGCGCTCCTGGCAGCTTTGTCCGGCCCCTTTGCCATCATTGCCTTACCCGGCATGGTCTTCCGAACCTGGAGGGTACGCTCGCGGTTCAATCTCCTTCTGGCTGCGACCCAAGGACTGGCCGTGGTCGTGCAGCTTGTCTTTCTGTTCAATAATGAGCCGGATCCCACCACTCCCCCATCCTCCCGGCCCGCCCTGGTCAGCTGGGTGGCGGATTTCTCACTCGGACTTTTTGGCAAGGCCCTCTCCTGGTCTCCGGCGGAAACTGCGCCATGGGGCATCGCCGTCACTGGACTGCTTGCGGTTTGCTTTTGCGGCGCACTGATGCTGTGGAAAGGCCCTCGCGAAGGCCAGGTGCGCCTGGTCCTGCTGCTTGCTTTCGCAAGTCTGTTCGCGGCAGCTGGCTGGGTGAGGTCCGATGGGGGAAGCAGCTCATGGGGAGGCGGAGAACGGTACTATGTGGTGCCCTACGCCTTGCTGGTCATTGCACTGGCATCACTCTTCCCCACTCGTTCCCGGTGGCTTCAGGTGGCAGGTGTCGCCCTCCTGGGATGCCTCTTCACAGGCCTGGTCCACACTCCCATGCCGCAGATTCAACCTCCGAACTGGGTCCAAAAGGTTCGCGAAATTACTCCGGGCTCAAGCGGATTCATCGAGATCCATCCTGCTGCATTTAAGTGGAGCGTATTCATCGTCCGCGATGCCGATGGCAAACTGCTGGCAGGCGAGGCCTACCTGAAAGCTGAACGTGAGGCCCGGGCCAAAGCCGAGGCACTGATGAGAGCAGATTAACCCGAGTGAGGCGAAGCTTCGTCATGAGCTGACCGGTTTGGTGAAATGCCCTTGTGCTCCTGACAGAGGAAGGAACCGAAGGGTGAACGGCAGCCGATTTCCCCTCGTAGCAAAGGTTTTCTGCACTTGGCGAAACTTTTCGAGCAGGGGCTTGTTTGACCCAGTGCAGTCGAATTTAAACCAACGATGACCATGACGACAAAGCAGATAGTTCTCAGTGCGATCGCAGCCGTGGGCTGCACGTTCAGTTTCGGCCTTGGCCAGGCAATGGCGCAGGATGCGCCTCCCCCACCCCCGGCTGGCGAAGGTCGCCCCCCTGGTGGTCCAGGAGGTCCTGGTGGTCCCGGCGGCGCTGCTGACGGACGTGCCCGGCTCGAAGAGGCCTGGAAAAAGATGGATCTCAATGGCGATGGCAAGCTGACCAAGGATGAGTTCACCGCCAATGCCTTGAAGGAAGCGGAAGACCGGTTCGCCAAGATGGACGCCAACAGCGACGGATCCGTGGAGAAAGAAGAAGCCGAGCAAGCTGGTCGCCGCCTTCGCGAAGAACGCGAACGCATGACCCGCGGCGGCGGTGGCCCTGGCGCACCCGGAGGTGAAAGCGGCAACCGCCCTCGCCCTGAAGGTGAGCAGCGCGGTGATGGCTTCCGCCGTCCCGATGGCCAGAATAACGCTGGCACACCGCGCCCTGAAGGCGACGACCGGCCTGAAGGTTTCCGTCGTCCTCAGGGACCCGGCGGTCCTGAAGGTGGCAGCGGTGAAGGCCGCCCCCCTGGTGAGGGTGGACGCGGCGGTCGTGGGAGCTTTGGAATGAGCGACATGCTCCTGCGCATGGACACCGACAAGGACGGCGTGATCAGCAAGGAAGAGTACACCGCTGGGAACATGGAGCGGTTCAACCAGTTGGACGCGGACAAAGATGGCAAGGTGACCAAAGAAGAGATCGAAGCTGGTGCTCAACGCCTGCGCGAGGCCATGGGTGGCGGACGTGGTGAAGGTGGTTCACGTCGCGGTGGCGGCGGTGGCCCTGGAGCTGGTGGTCCTGAAGGCGGCAATCGCCCACGGCCTGAAGGTGCTCCTGAGGGTGGACAACGCCGGCCCGAAGCTGAGGCGAAGTGATTTGTTGGAAAAATGTTGGGTGTTAAGCGTTGTTGATTGATTTTGCATTGAGAAGAGGGCGTGTCGTGTATGCGGCACGCCCTTTTTCGTTTTGTGAGGAGAAGAGAAGGAAGTGCTGAGTTGCATTCTGAGCCGACTGAAGCCGGTACTCCAACCCGCTTCGAATACCTCGAACCCGAGTGACGCACTGACGCACTGACGCACTGACGCACTGACGCACTGACGCACTGACGCACTGACGCACTGACGCACTGACGCACTGACGCACTGACGTGCCGAACTACCGGCGGGAC
>JBGGMQ010000753.1:0-6826 GCA_041287975.1 Verrucomicrobium sp.
TCGTATTGTCCACCGTGGTGGAGATCGGGCTCACCGCCGTCGTGAGCTGCACCGTGGTGCTGGTGGCGGTCTCGTCAAAGAGTACGCTGTCCGTGCCGCCGAGGCCCTCCAGATAGGTCGTGGTGGTACCCGCAGAGACAAGCCGCCAGTTCTGCGTCGAGTTGACGTCCCATGCATTTCCCGCCAGACCCGTCCAGCGAGGCACATCCACACCAGTGATGTTGATGTCGATCGTCTTGGCTCCGGTATTGTTGACCAGCTCCGCTAGTGTCCGCGCCGGTAGGGTGCCCAGCAGGAGATCCGCGAAGTTTCCGTTGAAGGTGTCGTAGCTCAGCAGGCTGAACTGCCCAAGAGCCAGGGCAGATCCGCTCAGGTTGATGGTGGAGGCTGCGCCCAAGGTGAATGTGCCCACATCCAGGATCGGGAAACCTGCACCGGGATTTGGGAAAGTACCAACGTCAAAGGAAAGCGCCCCGCCCTCCAGGGTGAGAGTGCTGGCAACGAGGGATCCTCCTGCAGTGGAGAGCGCCACGCCGAGTGTGCCCTGACTGCCCACGGTGAAGGCACCTCCGCCCGCATGCAGGGTCGTGACATTGAGCGTGCCCGCATTCACGCTGGTAAGGCCTGTGTAAGTATTGGCCCCAGTCAGTGTGACGGTACCCACGGTGTTCTTCACCAGGGTGATGCCGACTCCTGCCAGCACGGCATCCACCTGACCGGAATGCACCTCATAGGAGGCGGCGGTGAGCGCAGCGGCTCCGCCACTGTTGATGATGCTGCCACTCGTCAGGGTGAGAGCCCCCACATGGTTGTTGTGGCCAGAGATGTCCAGCGTGCCCCCATTTATCAGCACCTCGCCTGTCGGCACCAGGAGGTCCGTACCATCCAGGGCCAGAACACCACTGTCGATCTGAGTGCCACCTGTGTAGGCCTGCACCGCTGTGACGGTGGTGGTGCCGAGAGTGGTCTTGGTCAGGCGGCCTCCTCCCAAGGTGGCAGCGATGGTCCCGCTATGGACTTCAAGGGTCGTTGCACTCAACACGGCCGCCGCGCCGGTGTTGGCGAGGGTGCCAGAGGTGATCGTAAGCGTGCTGATCGTGTCACTGGCCCCGGCGAGATCCAGGGTCCCACCGTTGATCGTCAGCGCATTCGTGTCCGCGAAGACATCATTGACTCCCAGGCGCACCGTTCCACCCCGGACAGTCGTGCCGCCCGTGAGGTTCACCGTGCCAGCCAGGGTGAGCACTCCGGTGTCATTCGTCACGCCTAGTTCCAAGGCCCGTGCCCCGCCGCTCTCAGTGATGTTACCGGAGAGTGTGCCCGTGCTTTGATAAGCGGTAATGCGGGTGTCACCGATCAAGGAGATATTTCCTGAAGCGATCGCGCCGTTCTCCAGCCGCAGCGCTCCCAGCGGGGTGGCATCGCCAGTCCAGCCATTGCCTGCCAGGTTGAAACCGCGGACATAGGTGATACCCGGACCATTCAGATAGGCCTGTCCTGTCGCGTGGATGGTGTGGACAACATTCGGCTGGTTGCTGAGTGAATTGGCTACGGAGGCGGTTAAACGCACCCCTGTGATGTCGAAGCCTT
Organism: Verrucomicrobium sp.; assembly: GCA_041287975.1. GTDB lineage: Bacteria > Verrucomicrobiota > Verrucomicrobiia > Verrucomicrobiales > Verrucomicrobiaceae > Verrucomicrobium. Next base: position 1,591 of record JBGGMQ010000753.1, read on the forward strand.
TCGTCATAATGTTGTTCGCCCCCACGATCAACTCCCCCGTGCCAATGACACTGACTGTGCCAGCACCTTGCAACCGGGAACCGCCCACCGTCAGGGTGTTGGCTCCCAGATTCCACGTCTGGTTCACATCGGCCTTGAGACCCGCGACGGTGAGGCTGCGCAGTCCTCCCGCCAGAGTCAGACCACCTTCCCTTAACTCTAGGAAATTAGCATTCGCTGTGTTGCTGATGTTGACGAGATTGGTGAGGGTGCCCTCCACACGCAGACCATACACGGTTAATGCTGCACCTGTCCCAAAGCTCGCGGTCTGAACCAAGACGTCATTAAAGACAATGGTGTCTGTCGGCGTGGGCAATGCGCCGCCTACCCAAGAGGACGCGTTGGCGATCCCGGTGGAGTTGTTGTCCTTGACGATGTCGGCACTGCGAACTGTGGAAGAAGCTCCCCACGCCACCAACGCGGCGACGAGAAGGGATCGGGCTATGCGGGAAGAGGATGAGAGGGGGCGCATATAGCGGAGGCACTGAAGGGACGGAACAGGTCCTTCCCTGGCGGGATCAGCACTGTGAAAAAACGGGTCAGGCCCTTCCGCTGGCGGATCGAGCTTCCGGGGAGATCGGGATAAAGGAGTCAAAAAGGATATTCAGCCCCCGACGCTCGGTCGGGGGCGGGAGGTCTACTCGTCGAGGTATTTGAAATAGACGACCCGGTATTTCACCGCCGCCTGAGGCGGATTGTAAGCATCCTCCAGAGAGCTCCGAGTGTAGGCAATGGAGCCCATGGCGGAGGCGGTGTAGGTGTCCATACCCACGGGCTCGGGCCCGTCGAATTTCGGATACGAGCCCTCTGGGTCGAGATCCAGACGTTCCGCGCCCTCGCCCGCCCGCTTCAGCGGCGGAGAACCGGGGAGCTGGAAGAGGGTGTCCGTGATCTTATCAGCGGTGGAGATGGGAGCAGTCTGCGTGGCGAGCCGGTCCCACTTTCCTACGGAGCTAGTGTGACCATTCCCCGGCACACCATCGCGTCCCGTCCAGATGTAGCGCTCCACCAGGGCGAAGAAGCGCTTCTCACCCACAACCTTGTCGCCCTCTTCAAAGGCATCGTTGGTGGTATTGCGTGTCAGTTTTTTGATGGTCTGCGCCGCTCCCCACACGCCGAAGGTGTTGGACCTCGTCGTCAGCACGCCTGCCATGTTGCGCAAGAAAGACTCCTTGGACCACTGCGTAGCACCATTGCCGTCATATCCAGCAACATTGGCCAGCTCTCCCACGTAGTCGAAGACCTCACTATTCGTCTGATGACCAATGATGCCGTCCACGAAGGAGGCCACCTGAGAGTTATCGCGAAGGTGTTTGAACACAGCTTCCAGTGGCAGCCTCCGCAATGGAGGATTGAACCAGGCGTTCGCCGGGTAGATACGGGAGTTCAGGTTCACCTGCCCTGCCGTGGATCCCATGTAGGAGGCGGTAGAGAAGCTGTCAGGCAACTTCTGATCGATCTTCCACTGGTCATGCGCCATGGGATAGGTCGCACCAAAGAGATCCAGCAGCAGCCAGTCAGGCGGGGACTGGTTCGCCGCCGTGGAACTGAAGTCGAGCGTGCGGAACGGCGTGCCCGACTGCATGCCGGTGTGCAGCAGGGACCAGTACCCGGGCGAAGAAACCCGGCTGGTAGTGACATACTCATCCGGCCGGTCGTACGCGAAGCCCGCCAGCGTGTACCCGCCAGGGGTGCGCTGGATGTAGCGGAACTTGCTCTTCTCCGTGGAATCCTCTTCAGGCTCATTCACGTTCTTTTCCCCCGGTGTGCCGATGGCCGCCTCCTGGCCCGGGCCGGACATCTGCCATTTCGTTGCATCGTGACTCAGGTTGGGGTCAGCGATCTGCCACGAGACCACCTGCGGAGTGGTGGTGTTGGTCAGATCCACTACAAAAGTCGCCTGCAAGGTGTCACTCTGCGTCAGGCCCAGCGGGATCATCTGACGCGGGCGATTGGCACCACCCGTAGTGTCCTGGCTGATGCTCTGTCCAGGACGCCACTTGATGGTGACCTGGGCCTTGCCGCTGGTCAGTGTCTTGTCAAAGATCACCGGATCCCAGATGTTCGTCTTCTGGTTGTCATTGAGTTCGGTGATCTTGTCATCCTTGCGTGCCGGAGCATCGCTCTTGCCACCCGACGCCTCCGCATCATTGCGCTGCCACTTCCCCACGTAGAGCACAGGGCTCTTTACCACCACCCGGCTGGGCAGGGCCGTGGAACCGTCCATGGAGCCAGCCGGACCGATGATGGTGCCGCGTTCGGGATAGGTGGCCAGAAGGTTCATGAAATTATTCTGCCATTGCTTGTCCGCCCGCTTGTCATTTCCGTCTGTGGGGCCGAACTGCTGTGCCGCCGTCTTGCCCCCGCCTCGCACGTTGATCTGGAAATAGTCCATGCGCGTGGGGAAGTGGCTGATGTCCACCACGGGCCCGAAGGGGTGCATGTAGTACTCGACTTCGTACCAGTATTTGATGTAGCGGGAGTTCGCAGTGGTCTCATTGCCTTCCTTGGGGGCAGGCTCAGCCTCGCTCGCCTGGGTGAAGAGCCTCACCTCAGTGATGTGGGGGCCGGGCGTTTGTGGCAGCATGAGCACGACCTTGTTGCTGTTCGGGTCTTTGATCCGCCAGTAAAAGCGCTCCGGCGCATACCCACTGAGTTCCGTGCTGTTGGGGAAGTAAATCACGCTGGTACTGCGTGCGCCAAACGCATTGCTGAAGTCGTCAACCGTTGTACCTACTTGAGTGGTCGCCAGACGGGCCGTTTGCAGGATGTTGAGCGCAATTTGGTAGCTGCCAATCTCTCCATACTTGTCCACAAAACTTAGATTCTGCCCGGGCCAGCGGCGGCGGAGGTATTCCACCAGCATGCGGAGCTGGTTGCGGTTCACCATGTTCGTACGGTCTGCAGTGTAGCCGCCGGGGCCCGCGACATCCGCTCCGGCCCCGAAGTAGCCCAGTAGCGAGTTCAGATGCAGAATCTGACTGTCCTTAAGCCGTCCGGATTCAAGCGTACCTGCCACGAGGTCGCCTTCCACACCTTTGGGCGTGATAGTGCCGTCGCTGGAGCTGGGATCGTAGATAAAGGGTAGCTGGTAACTTGGGCCAGCTTCGAGAGAGAGAGGCACATAGCTGGTGAACAACCGCGACCGGCCAAAGGCGTTGAACTCCGGGCTGCGGCTGTAAAAGGTGAGGTTGAATTTGTTCTGCTGATACCATTCAATTTTCTGATCCTCGTTGACTTTGCGGTCGTTCGAGAATTTCACAAAGTCCATGATGGCCTCGGGAAACCTGGCGAAACCATTGAGGAAAGTCTGGGCCAGCAGGTCATTGGGAAGGAACTGCTCGTCTGGGTTGCTGAATAGCACATCAAGGTTCACCGACTGCGGCTTGCCGAGTCCCCAAGTACGGTTGGAGCCATTGGCGGTGGTAGCACTCCCCCCTCGGAGGAACACGGGCGGCATGAAGCCAGCGGCGAACTGGGCGTCGTAGTTCACATCCTTCGTTGGAGCCGGCTTGCCGATGGCGGTGTTAAAGTTTATCCTCGAACTTTCATCATCCATCCAGAAGGCGTACCTGCCAGTCAACCGGTTGCCCGTAGAGGCTGGCTGCGAAGGATCTGCGAGCACTGGCACCCATTTCACCCTCATCACTGGGTTCGATGCGCCCCCGCCCGCCGAGCGAACGATGGCTGGATCCTTCTGTCCGGGAAGGGGGCGGTTGAGATCCACAGACTCTGCATCACGCAAGGCTCCCGGTTGTGGCGCAGAGGTCACCTCCCCGGTATGCAGCGGAATGTGTATATAAGGTTGGTTGTCTTTCTTGATGGTCAGCCGCCCCGGATTCGTCACCCAATTCTCCGCAGGTGCGAGGGCTGGGCCCTCCGAGAGCCGTGCGGGCTCAGGAATATTGGTGCGCAGAATGTCGATGGCATGCGCCACCGCCCCCTGCGCGACAAGTTTCGTGCGTTGCGTCTCTTGATAGGCACTCGCTGCCTGCCTCTCCGTATTCATGGTGGAGAGAAATCCCACCACCAGAATGGTAAGGACCGCGAGGATGAAGATGGTCATGATCAAGGCGGCCCCGGAATTACGGGATCGAACCTTGGATGATGGGGGGGCGGAAGTTTTCACGGTAGTTACGAACTCGGAAGGAGAAGGGCAGGAGAAAGGAAGCGATGATGCAGATGCAAAGAGGTCCGAAGAATCATGCCCACTGGGCACGATCCTTCGCAGCCGCTGGGAGACGGCTCTGTCTTGAGGGGAGATGATGGCGTCAGCAAGGCACAGCAATCCTGGGCGGGCCGTCACTGGGGTGATGCACGCAAGAACAGGGTCTCAGCACCCATTGCCGGGCTGCTGGCAGCGTTCTTTTTTGAAAAAACGCGAGATTGTAGGGATGCCAAAGGCTGACGGGACGGGTCAGGTCACGTGCGACAGCAAATCGGGATAGGAATCAACATCATGGGATGAGTGGTTCGATGTCCTTCCCTTCATGCGGGATCAGTTCATCGATGTCGGCAAGCGCCTTCCACTGTCAGGATGGGCCGAGACTCATTCAATTCATACTGAATGAGTGTGAATTGAGTATTATTCCATCCCTGCCAGTTGTCCATAGGAAAAGTGGGAATTTATTGAACACTTCTGTTTGGGTCTCGCTCTGTCTCTGACGGCAAGGGATGGAATAGGGTATGAACAACGAGAACAAGGTGTCTCGCAGACATGCGCGGCATGGGTGAGCCACAAGCGGACGCTGTTATGAATTCCTGTCTTTGCGTAAGATTTGTCATTGTCTTCTTGAAACAGTGAGTACCTGCTAAAGCCCCCTTCCCTGAGCTCTTCCCAAGGGACAGGGCACCCGATGCGGCAACGAGCCGGGGCATCAACAGTCTCTTGCGGCTCCTGCCGCCGTCCCGTATCTTCCGACATCATGCTCACTCCGTGGAAGACCTCCTCACCAGACCGCACGTCGCGTTCTGCAGAGCGGGGCGTGCTGCGGGTCCTTAGCCAGGCCTTTACCTTGGTGGAAATGCTCGCGGTGTTGGGGGTGCTGACAGTTTTGATCGCGGCGGCAGGGCCTGCGATGATTGGGGCGGTGCGGGGCTCGGCTTTGCAGCAGGCGAGAAATCAGATAGCAGCGACAACGGCACTAGCCCGGCAGAAGGCAGTGACAAAGCACACCATGACGGCATTGGTGGTGCT
>JBGGMQ010000754.1:0-2742 GCA_041287975.1 Verrucomicrobium sp.
ATAATTCATAATTCATAATTCATAATTTCTCATACGAGAGGCTCCTCGCATTGTACCGCAGCATCACCGCGCCCTGCCAGCCGTTTTCGCGTTGTTTCTCCACACGGATCTCCGTGTCGTGCAGGCTCATTTCCTGCAGTGGGGTCAGCTTGTTCTCCCGGCGCAGCGTGTCCTTCTCCTTGTTGCGGGAGATGCTCACGATGTTGTCGGCGTTGTTCACGATGAGGGAGCTTCCTTTGATGTTGAGCGAGTCCAGCTTCACCCCCTGGGGTAGCTTGCGAGGGTGGGCCACGAGGTGGACGTGGCACCCGGTCTCCTTGGCGAACTGCTGGAGGTGGTTCATGAAATCGCCCTGGGCCGCGAACTCCTCCTCCAGCCCCTCTATGCGCATGAGGCTGTCGATGATGCAGTGCACCACCCCGTAGCGGCGGAAGGAGAAGCGCATCATCTCCAGCAGGGCCTCCTGGCGGATGTAGCCTACCACATCCGCAAACACGATGCGGGCGCCGAACTCCTCCAGAAACTCGTCTGCCTGCGTACTGGTGACGGCTTCATGAAAGAACGCCGTGGCGATCCGCCGCAGGGTGGTCTCCGGCTTCACCTCCATGGAGGCGATGAAGACGCTGCTGGTGGGGCCTGTGCTCACCACATTGAGCGCGAGGTAGTTCATTAAGGTGCTCTTGCCGTGACCACTGATTCCCGTCCACACCGTGACCTCACCCGGACGGCAGTAGTAGCCCGAGTAAGGCCAGGCCACCCGCAGGAAGTCCAGCGTGAACGGCTCCGGCTTCGGCCGCAGCTCTGACTGCAGACGCGCCTGCAACTCCTGCGCACGCACGAGCCCCTTCACCCGCGGCAGTCGTGCTTCGAAGAACCAGCGCTCCACTTCGTCCACAGTGCAGCCTTTCAGCAGGCATTCGTTCGCATCCTTGTGCGGCAGGCTCATCGTCAGGCACCGGTGGCGGCCCAACCGCTCACACACCCGCTCCTGGATCTCCAGCCCTGCGGCGTCCGAATCGAACGCGAGATAGATGTGATCAAACAGGGCCAGATGATCCCATTCGTATTCGATCCAGGCCATGCCCGTGCCATTCGGGATGCTGAGAGCCGCCACGCCCCACTGGGCCCAGCTCATGGCATCGATCTGCCCCTCACAGAGCAGCACCGCGCGCGCTGCCCAGGATGTCTTGGGCAGGGCATGCCAGCCGAAGAGACTGGGGGCGCAGTCCGTGTCCTGCCACACCCTTTTCTTCTCTCCCGGCGATTGCGGCAGCGTGCGGTACGAGCGGTTCACCAGCTCCCCTGAGGGGGCATAGCTGGGGAAGATGATCGCCTGCCGCGAAGGCAGCCCCTCCACGCGGAAGCGTCTCACGATCTCCGCCTTCAGCCCCCTCTCCTGCTGCAGGTACTGCATGGCACGACCCCCATCCGCCACCGCCAGCACACCCACATCCTCGGCCCGCGGCGGGGCCTTGTATTTCCGTGAACTATGCCCCAGTGTCCGCACCGGCTCCATGATGCCCAGCTGCGCCTTCACCTCCTTCAGTGCCTCTGCCAGGGGCACCCCTCTCACAGCTGCCCACAGATCCAGCAGATCCCCGTGCTGGGACTCATCCGCCCAGTCCTTCCACCGCCCGCGATGCTCGCCCTCCAGGGTCACCTTCAGGCTGTCTCCTGCGGATCCGCGCACATCCCCGGCCAGCCACTCCTTTCCCTTTTGCCGTCCTCCCGGGAGCAGTTGCAGGCAGATGGATTCGGCTTGGTCCGCAAGGCGGCGGGTGATGTCGGAAACAGTGTGCATGGTGGTGGTGAATTCTGAATTCTAGATGCTTAAGTTCGCGGAAATCTGTCCGCGGAAGTCAGGAAGCTGTTGGTAGTTCAATCTTTAGATTGCTCAGTCGTGCGTCCCCATGTGGAGGGATGCCGGCAAAAGCGGCATCCCTACCGCAAATGCCCCAACACCTGGCGACGGAGTCGCTTTGGAGTGCGGCGAGAACCGCCGCTTTGAGAAGTGTTTGAGGATCATATTCCGATGACGTCAGCGGAGCATTGGGCGGCCATTGGGCGGAGATGCAGACCTTCGCTGATGACTTGCGTCTTTGTCCGCCTGTCGCGGTCAACGGCGACGAGGACGTCGCCGCTCCTTGGACAGGGGCTCCGGTGATGATGATCGTGGCAGGAGCATCGCAGACCGCGTAAAGCTGTGTCAGGCCACAGCACTCCAAAGCTCCTCCGCCTCCGCCACAGCCTCTGCCTCCGCCTCCATTGCCAGTCGCTTGGTCTCAGCCCACTGGCGCTGCATGGGGCTTAGCCCATCGGGATCAGGCGGTCGCGGGGGAGCCGCGTCTGAAGGGACATCACCGAGCTCGATTCCCCCAGTGCCCAGTCCTCCTGACACACCCGCATCCTCCCACCTCCGGCCATGGATCCAGGTGGCGGCGTGCGGGATGAAGCGCCCCTCGTTCTCCCGCCAGCGATCACTCGCAGCCTGATGGGCCAGCGCCGTCATGAGATCGACCAGCCTGGGCCTGCATTTGGCTTTCACCCCCTGCCAGGCTTTCAACGCCCTTGCCCTGGCATCTTTGCGAGGATAGCCCCGCCAAAATTCATCGAACCCTGCGGGCCACTCTTCCTCAGCCGAGAGGGGTTGCGATGGCGGAGTTGCAGGAGGAGGCACCGGAATCTCGCTGTCGGGGATCGACGATCCCGTTGGGCTTGCCTGTTCGTCTTCCGTTACCTTTT
>JBGGMQ010000755.1:0-2612 GCA_041287975.1 Verrucomicrobium sp.
AAAAGGGGTTCACCCTGATCGAACTGCTGGTCGTGATCACCATCATCGCCATTCTGGCGAGCTTGGCAGTCCCCACCTTCGGTCGTATTCAAGAGCGCGGTAACATCACGAAGGGCATCAGCAATGCCCGTCAGATCATCACCGCACTGCGTATCTACTCCGCTGACCACAACGGGAACTATCCTGATGTGTCTTTGGAGCCAGGGGAAGACGAAACGACGGGCGGCAACACCGCCAATGACGTTTTCCGCACGCTTTTCACCGAGCAGATCCTCGATTCTGAGCAGGTGTTTGGCTGCCCGGTGAGCAGCGTGGGCAACCCCGATGGCAACATTGGAGCCAGCCCAGACTATACCCAAGCCCTTGGATCCAAGGAAAATCATTGGATGATGACGGGTGGAGCCTCTGACTCCGCGTCCGGCAGCCTTCCTCTGGTCTACGAAAACGCGACAGACTCCGATTGGAATCCTAAGTGGAATGCCAAAGCCGCTGGCACCAATGCCAAAGGCCGCGCATGGTCCGGTGGCAAGATCATCGTTGGCCAGAACGATTCCAGCGTGGCTCTCCAGGCCCTTCAGGACAAGGATGGCACGAACACCCCGCTGAAGTCCCCCGGTACCGTGGGCACTGCCCAGAACCTGTTCACCCGTTTCGAAGACGGTGGCTTCAAGGTTCTCGACGTGAAGGGTTCCTAATTCATGGATTGTGGGATGCCACCGGGCATCCCGCCTGCCGCAGACCTTCGGGTCTGCGGCTTTTTTTTGATCTTGCGACCGCGATTGTTTCGCACTAATGAAGCAATCCCTAGTCATTTGTGAGCAACCCCCTAATGGTCGAGTTCAAGCATGATCTGCCCCCCATTGCCCGACGCTGGCGCTTCGAACTCTTCCTTCCGACACCCTCTGTCAGGACGTGTGGCCTTGCTCATGAGCCTGCTCGTGGTCGTGGCTTGCTTGGTGAGCACTCGTGCCAGTGCCGCCTCCTTCGACACGGTCGTTATTGATGCTGGTCACGGTGGCCACGACCGCGGTGCCTCCATTGGCTACGTCTTTGAAAAGCATCTTGCTCTGGATACCGCCCGCCGGGTGGAGCAGCTGCTGCGCAAACAAGGGCTCAAGGTGGTAATGACTCGCAGCACGGATGTGTTCATCCCTTTGGGAGGTCGCTCGGCTGTGGGCAACCGCGATGACAAGGCTGTCTTCGTCAGTATTCATTACAACTACAACAAGTCGGGTTCTGGCCACGGTCTGGAGACCTTTTATTGCCACGACCGCAGCTACCTCCTGGCAGGCTACATTCAGGCCTACCTCATCCAGGAGACCCGGTTGCAGAACCGCGGCGTGAAGCATGCGAACTTCCACGTCATCCGTGCCACTACAAAGAATCCGGCGGTGCTGGTGGAATGCGGCTTCGTGAGCAACTCCGCCGAGCGCGCTGGCATGGTCACTGGCCTCTACCGCGAGCGTCTCGCCGTTGGTATCGTCAAAGGCATCCTCGCTTTTCGTCAATCGAAATAGTTTGAGGTAGCGCGGGTCAGGGGTTGCTCAGGTGAAGGGCGTCGTTTGCTTCGTAGCTCAGTGGGCAGTCCGTCAGACTGAGCTGCCAAGCTGCTCCGGCTGCTTGCATTAGGGGAGCGCGCGCTTCCAGCGTGCCACCTTCTGCATCCTGCGGAAGGACCGCGAGCTGATGGGATGTCCGCCTGATGGTTGAGCTCTCAGTGCCTCCCTGTTTCATTCTCAGTTCTTTCGCCTTCTGCTCCAACGAACCGGTTACACCCTTGACTCCCTCCGGCTCCGCGATTTCGCCTTGCCGACCCGCTGACGCACCGTTTTGCGTTAGCCCTCAACCAGCGTAGCGTCTCAGCCAGCAACGCATCTCCTGCCGCTTGCGGCACAACTCAACCTCCTTCCTCTCCCCTCCCATGATTCTCACTTGCCGACAGATGCAGGATGCCGAAGACGCCGCCTTTGCCCGGGGTGTGGATGCCTCGGATCTCATGGACGAGGCAGGCTGGGGCATCGCACAGGCCATCCAGCAGTTCTTCCCGCAGCCAGGGCACGCCATCCTTTTCCTGGGTAAGGGGAACAATGCCGGCGACGCCCTCGTGGCGGGTAAGCACCTCCTGGAGGTGGGCTGGAGCATCGGGGCCTGGTGTGCCTACCCTGATAAAGACTTCAAGGCCCTGCCTGCCCGGCACTGGGCGGATCTTTGCGAGCAAGTGGCGCTTTATTCAGACGTCGCCGAGATCGCGAGCCTGCAAGGCCCCATCGTTCTCCTGGACGGGTTGGTCGGCATCGGCGCTGCCCACGGGCCACTCCGCGATCCGCTGGCCAGCGCCGTGCGGGCCATGAACGAACTTCGCCAGCGGCGACACGCTTCCATCGTGGCTCTCGACCTGCCCTCGGGGTTGAATCCCGAGACGGGCGTCCCTGAGGAGTCCTGTGTGCAGGCGGACCTCACTCTGACCATCGCCCATGTCAAAACACCTCTGCTCGCGGACGCGGCTGTCTCTGCCGTCGGCAGACTGGCCGTGATCCCGCTGCGGGATCTCGCCGATGCCAAAGCAAGTGATGGTGCCGCAGACTCGACGGTCCTGACCGCGGCCACTTTGC
>JBGGMQ010000756.1:0-3251 GCA_041287975.1 Verrucomicrobium sp.
TGCCGTGGCAGGCAACCTGCCCAAGTGCGTGCTGGTCGTCACCGTGGAAGCCGCCTTTTTCCAATGCTCCCGCGCCATTCTGCGTTCGAAGCTGTGGCAGCACGGATCCTGGGCCTCAGTTCCGGGCGTGCCCAGTGCCGGGTCCATCCTGGCGTCGCTCACGAGCGGTGAGATTGATGGAAAGAAGTACGACCTTGAACTTCCCGGCAGACAGCAAACGACGCTTTATTGAACCAATCATGCGGGGCATGAATGACAACACCGGAGCCACCTCTGGTAATTTCCTCATGAGCCATCCAATCCTCCCTTTGCTGGCGCTGTGCCTGCTTGCCACGCAAGCCGTGGCCAATCCTCTCATGTTGGACGAGGGCAACAAGCCAGTGACCATGATCCACGAAGACGTGACGATAGCCGTCGGCGCTGGGAAGTCGTTGGTGAAAGGCTCCTACCAGTTCAAATTCGATGTCGAAGGTACACCTGGCAGAAAAGACAAAGAAGCTAAGCATGTAACCATTTTTGTCCCAGTGTTTGAGCGTTACAAAAATTCCCCAGAATCGATCGAGGATCCCGTCATCATCATCGGGAAACGCACCTTAAGGGCCAAAGTTTGGAATGACCTCGCGCTCGAAGGCACGCCCATGGCACCGTCGTTGCCGCCTGGTTGGTCCATGAACGCCTATGTCTGCGAGGTGCCGCTCCGCTATCTCACCAAGGAGTTTCAGATGCATCTCTCCTACGTGCAGCCTCATTTTGAAAAAGATGTCGTGGGTTATGTCCCTCTCCGCCCCCCGCTCGACAGCAAGGCCAGCCGCATAGTTTTCATTGCGGATCCGGGGCGGACGTTGCGATCCAAATCCCGCTGGGCCTGGCTGCATAAATCGAAGGCCCGGCTTCAGTTCACTCCCAAAGACCGTGAGTTGATCCAGGTGAAATCCCTTCCGGCTCCGAAGGGGAAGGCTCCAGCAGCCGGGTGAGCACCCTTGCTACCCGCATGGGTGGAGGAGGCTGAGGGCGCGGGAGCGGTGCTTGATCAGGCAGAGTTGGGAATGGTCCAGCGCAGCTCACCGTAAACCATTCAGGTTCGAGGAAACTGAACCGCATGCCGCAGATGGAGATGCGATCAAATGAAGCCCGGCGAGCAAGGGGATTGGCTGCCATCCCGGCCCCCAAGTTGCGCCTCCCGAAGTTGTTCGTTCAAACTTCAGTTTGCTCAGTCGCACCACCCAAAACAACCTCAACCACCCTCCCCCTTCTCCAATCCCAAAACTCTCAACGAAGCCCGTTGGAGTACCGACTTTAGTCGGCTCAAAGTCAATTCCAACTACCCCCCCAAATCCAACCCAAAAAACCGAAGCTCTCTGTGCCTCTGTGCCTCTGTGCCTCTGTGCCTCTGTGGTAAAATAAAACCGTCCAACCGTCCCCACAGCTTCCTTCTCCTCCTCCTTGACGCACTGAGGCACTGCCCACTAACGCACTGAGCTCCGAAGCTCACCGCTCTCCCACCCGCATCCACCCCAGAAAACCCATTGTCCTTCCCCCTTGCCGGTGTGATACATGGCACCGCCCGACTCCATGTCCGCCGCACCTCCGTCCGACAACGCCTCTCCTCCACCCAACCGACTTGCGTGGGTCGACCTTCTGCGCGGCCTGGCCGTGCTGGGCATGGTGGAGACGCACGTAGTCAACGTCTTCCTGAGCTCCCGGTTTGAGGACGCAACGTGGCGGAGTGAGCTGAGTTTCTTCAACGGTCTGCTGGCTCCCACCTTCTTGTGGATCGCTGGGTACATCCAGGGGCTGGCCATCAGGCGGGCGCATCAGTTGCACCGGCCCGTGGTGTCCGTGCGGCGCTGGCAGCGACTTGGGTCGGTAGCGCTTATCGGGTATCTCCTGCACATCCCCTGGCACCTTTGGGGTGGGGGAGACTTCGGTCTGGAAAGCTGGCGCATCTTCCTTCAGGTGGATGTACTTCCCTGTCTTGCAGTCAGCTTGGGCATCCTTCTGTTGACAGGCTGCCTCCGCAACAAAGCGTGGTTCGAGGGGTTTACGCTCGCCGCTCTGGTCCTGGTCGTTGTCGCAGCCCCCTTCAGTCCCGCCTGGCACACCGGCTTTCTGCCACTGGATGGCTATCTCAACCGGACGGGCGGCTCATTGTTCCCGCTCTTCCCCTGGTTCGGATTCTGCGCGGCCGGGTGTCTCATGAGCCGTTTTGAGCTGAACGGGATCGGCTGGTGGGTCGCTGCGGCGCTCATGGCCTTTGTCAGCCCCTGGCTGGCCCCGTCACCGTTCTCCAGTCTCCAGCCCGCCTTCTTCATCGAACGTCTCGGTTGGCTCCTGGGCGTGGCCCTGATCGTCAAGGCGGTCTCCCGGTTCACTGCGCCGAACTGGCTGCAACTGGCCGGAAGGGAATCCCTCTTCATCTATGTCGTGCACCTGGTCCTGCTCCATTCCATTCCCGCAGGCGGGGGGATCACCTGGGACAAGAAGATTGGTCAGACGTTCTCGCCGGGGACAACCGCAGCAGTGTTCTTCGCCCTCACCAGCGTCTGCCTGCTGCTCGCGTGGGCCAATGAAAAGCGGAAAGTGAAAGTCAAAGCCCTCAACGCTGTGGGCGAACCTGCTCCGCGCTCGTGAGGCTGACCCATGAGCCGTCCTCTTTCTGAACGACAAGGTGACCTTCGTCATTCAGGCTGGTCGCCACCCCACGAACTTCAGTGCCGTTCACCCGGGCAGTGATGGGGTGCCCTAGCAGCCAGCTGCGCTGCCGCACCTCATTCACTACGTTGGGAAAGGCCTGATCCCAGCTTTGCAGCAGATGGTCCAGATGCTTGAGCAGGGCAATGGCCAGCGTGTTGCGGTCTTGAGCCGCCGCCGCAGTGCCCAGTGCCAGTCTGACCGAGGTGGCCTGTGACTGCAGCTCAGGCGGATAGGCCATGGTATTCACATTGAGTCCTATCCCTAGCACCATGAAGGTGCCGCCTCCGTTTGAGAAAGTCTCCGCCAGGATGCCTGCGACCTTTTGATCGTTCAAGTACACGTCGTTCGGCCACTTGATTGCCGGACGCAGGGTAGGGTAAGTGGTCTCCAGGGCCCGGCAGATGGCCAGCGCTGCAAAGGTGGTAGTGCGTGGCCAAAGGTCCATTTTCACCTCAGGACGCAGAAGAATGGAAAACAGCAGATCCTGGCCAGGCTCAGAACTCCAGCGGTTCTCCCGGCGACCGCGTCCAGACGTTTGCTCCTCGGCGTAGACGACC
>JBGGMQ010000757.1:0-2525 GCA_041287975.1 Verrucomicrobium sp.
TGCCGCAGTGCTGACAGCTCAGACCACCCCTGCAACGGCGCCCTCTACGCCGCCTCCCGCCAGCCTGATCAAGCAGGTGCCCATGCTCAGCCCGGAGGAGGAGTTGAAGACCATCGAACTTCCAGACGGATACAAGCTCGAGCTGGTACTCAGTGAACCCGAGGTGAAGGAACCCGTGCTGTGCGTCTTCGACGGCAATGGTCGCATGTACGTGGCCGAGATGTCCACCTATATGCAGGACATCGACGGCACGGATGAACTCACTCCCAACAGCCGCATCACGCGGCACGAGAGCAGCAAGGGCGATGGAGTGTTCGACAAGCACTCTGTCTACATGGACAAGCTGCTCCTGCCTCGCATGATCCTGCCGTTGGATGACCGGATCCTCGTAGGCGTGACAAATACCAGTGACGTGACGCTGCACCGCGACAAGGATGGCGATGGCACGGCCGATGAGCAGTCGCTCTGGTTTGCGGGCGGTCCGCGCGGCGGCAATCTGGAGCACCAGCCCAGCGGTCTGGTCTGGGGTCTCGACAACTGGATCTACACCACCTACAACAGCTACCGCCTCCGCTGGAATGGCACCACTGCTGCACCGCTGAAGGAAAACACGGCCAGCAATGGCGGGCAATGGGGTGTGGCGCAGGACGACTACGGCAAGATGTGGTGGTCCAACGCCGGGGGCGAAAAGGGACTGTGGAACTACCAGACACCAATTCTCTACGCCGCCATCAACGTCACCAGCCAAAAGTCAGATGACTTCGACACCGTGTGGCCCCTTGTAGGTGCTGCCGATTTCCAAGGCGGCATGAACCGGGTGCGGCCTGAGGATAATACCTTGAACCACTTCACCGGTTGCGCCGGACAGACCGTCTACCGTGGCGACCGCCTGCCCAAGGAGCTCTACGGCAATGTGTTTCTTCCTGAACCCGTGGGCCGTCTCATCCGCCGCGCCACTGTCGAGGTTAAAGATGGCGTCACCACCGTCGCGAACCCCTACCCCAAGTCGGAGTTCATCCGCAGCCGGGACCTCAACTTCCGCCCGCTCAACATGACCACCGGGCCGGACGGCTGCCTGTACATCGTGGACATGTATCGCGGCATCATTCAGGAAGGCAACTGGGTGAAGGAAGGCAGCTATCTGCGGAACAAAGTCGTGGAAAACGGCTTCGAGAGGAATGTCGGCAAGGGCCGTATCTGGCGTCTCACCCACAAGGATTTCAAGCCCGGCCCGCAACCTCGCATGCTGGAGGAAACTCCCGCTCAACTGGTCGCTCATCTCACCCACCCCAACGGCTGGTGGCGTGACACTGCGCAACGCATGCTGATCGTGAAGGGTGACAAGTCCGTCGTTCCTGCCCTGGTGAAGATGGCCAAAAGCGATGCCAATCCCCTCGCCCGCATTCATGCCGTGTGGACACTGGAGGGCCTTGGCGAAGTCTCCACAGAACTGGTCACCGAGAAACTCAAGGACGACAACGCCGAGGTCCGCGCCACGGCCATCCGCGCGGCAGAAACACTGCTGAAGCAGGGCAAAGACACCCTTGTCGCCCAGATCAAATCCCTCCACCAGGATGCCTCTCCCACTGTGGTGCTGCAGTCCCTGATGACCGCCAAACTCCTGAACTGGCCTGACTGGAAGAAGGAAGCTCAGAGCACGATCTTCATGAGCCCCTCTGCTGGGGTGAAGGAAATCGGTGCCCAGCTTCTGGTGGAAGCTCCCAAGCTTGCTGGCAACTTCAGCCAGCAGGACAAGAAGCGCCTGGAAAAAGGCCAGGAAGCCTTCAGAACCCTTTGCTTTGCCTGTCATGGATTTGACGGCCGGGGCATGCCTATGCCAGGCCGTGAGGGCGTCACCATGGCCCCTCCCCTCGCCGGCTCCAAGACGGTGCTACAGAGCGACTTCCTCGTCCGGGTGCTGCTCCACGGCCTCGCAGGTCCTATTGAAGGCAAAACCTACGAGTCCCAGATGGTGCCACTCGGCAGCAACAGCGATGACTGGATCGCTGATGTGGCCAGCTACGTCCGCAAGGCCTTTGGCAATCAAGGTGCCCTGGTGACCAAAGACGACGTCAAGAAGCTGCGCAATGCCACCAAAGGCCGCGTCGCGGCGTGGACCATTGATGAACTGCGCGCCGGATTGCCCCAACCTCTGGATGACTTGTCCGCCTGGAAGCTCACCTCCAGCCACAACGAGGCCAATCTGTCCAAAGCTCTGGACAACGATCCGGCCACTCGCTGGAGCACCAACAAGTTTCAGTCAGGTGGCGAATGGCTCACCATCGAGCTGCCTTCCGAGTTGTTGATCGCGGGCGTCGAACTCGACACCTCAAAATCTGCGAATGACTTTCCCCGCGGCTATACCGTGAGCATCTCCAGCAATGGCACGGAGTGGTCCAAGCCCTTGCTCACCGGCGAAAAATCGCTCGCGCCCAGTTCCAAGCAAGTCGCGGTGTCGCGGCCCGATCCCACGAAGGGCACGGTGGTCACCATCCAGCGTGGCGAGGAAGGCTACCCCGGCGTCA
>JBGGMQ010000758.1:0-13925 GCA_041287975.1 Verrucomicrobium sp.
GATGGCAGCCTCACGAATGGGCCAGGGAGTCGGCTTGTCAGGCTCCCCCACCCCGAGGGAGATGACGTCGGTACGGCCGATGACGAGCTCAAAGAAGTCGCGAATGCCCGAGCGGGGAATGCCGGCGAGTTGGGTGGACAACTTGCTCTCGATGTCGATTTTACGAGGAAGACTCATGGCGATACCAGCAAAGGACCATCGGTGGTCGGAGTGTTAAGCATGAAGCCATCATGCTTGTAGGTGCGCAGCTGAAAGTGCGTGGCGGTGGACAGCACCACATCGAGTGTGCTCAGCTTTTCGGCCACGAAACGGGCCACATCGTAGAGGTCCTTGCCCTCCACCACGACTGCGAGGTCATAGGCACCGCTCATGAGGTAGCAGCCACGAACCTGCTCGTACTGCGAGACCCGGCGGGCGAAGCGGTCGAAACCACCGCCGCTTTCCGGAGTGATCCGCACTTCGATGAACGCCGTCACGCCCGAGTGGTCGGTTTTTTCCCGATCCACCACGGCATGGTATCCGAGGATGACGCCTTCTTTCTCATGGGCGGCGATTCGGGCGGCGGCTTCGGCTTCAGTGATGCCCAGACGCGTAGCGATATCGCCCGCGCTGAGGCGTGCATTTTCTCTCAGGAGTTCCAATAGACGTTCCATAGGGGCGGCGAGTTTACTGCACATTTGGGAACTCGCGAGAGGATTTCCAAACGGGTATTGATCCGATTGTGACTGTGCTGCGACACAGTTCGAGAGCAGGGATGAGGGTCACTTTTGACAGGATTGACAAGATTTTGAAGGATTAACAAGATGGGATGAGAGGCGAAAAAGCAAAAAGCGCAGGCCTCTTACGAGGGCCTGCGCTTGAAGGGAATTTGAGCTGGGTGGATCAGCGGTCGCCGAAGCTGATGCCGACGGAGCGGGCGGCCTGGACGACTTCGCTGTCAGGCTGGACCAGGCGGAGTTGGTTGACGGCTTCCTCGATGGAAACGTCGCCCACATGGTAGCTCTGGTAGCTGACCATGCGGCCGAACTTCTTCTCACGGATGAGGTTCACGGCTTTCACGCCGAAACGGGTACCGAGAATGCGGTCCAGAGGCGTGGGCGAACCACCGCGCTGCAAGTGGCCAAGACGGACGTCGCGGGTTTCATGACCGGTCATCTGCTCGACATTGCGAGCGACATATTCGCCAATTCCGCCCAATTTCACCTGACGACGCTCGGCATCCTGCTGCTCCCGAGTCATCAGCGAGCCATCTTTGAGTTCGGCACCTTCTGCCACGACGATGAGGACGGAGCGATGGCCAGTTGCGTAAAGGTGATTCACCTGACGGGCCACGTGATCGATGTCGAACTTGATCTCAGGAAGGAGCACAATGTCGGCACCACCGCCGATACCGCCCCAAAGAGCGATCCAACCCGCGTGGCGGCCCATCACTTCCACCACCATGACGCGCTGATGGCTGTCTGCTGTCGTGTGGAGACGGTCAAGAGCGTCCACTACGGTCGCTACTGCGGAGTCAAACCCGAAGGTCATGGCGGTCGCCTGAAGGTCGTTGTCGATCGTCTTAGGGACGCCCACAGCGGGTACACCTTCATTGCAAAGCTGAAGAGCCGTCGTCAGAGAGCCGTCACCCCCCACAATGATGAGCGCCTCAATACCGAGGTATTTGATGGTCGCCTTTGCCTGATCCATGATCTCGGCGGGCACGAGCGCGACGTTGTCGACGCCAATCTTGGCAGCGAAGTTGCCTTTGTTGGTGGTGCCCAGGATGGTGCCACCCAGTTTCAGAATCCCCACCGTGCGATCCGAGTCGAGCTTGACGTGGCCGGGACCATTCGGCAGGAGGCCTTCAAAGCCGTCACGGAAGCCAATCACTTCCCAACCCAGCTCCGTGGCTGCGCCGACGACGCCATGAATCACTGCATTAAGTCCGGGGCAATCGCCGCCGCTGTTAAGAATGCCGATGCGCATATGTGAGAGAATTACGGTTGGTGTGTTGTGTGAGCAGGTTGCTGTGGGAGAAGAGAGAAAAGATAAAGCAGGGCAACATCCGATACTCGCTGGGCAGGCGCGAGCTTTTAGAATCCGCCAAGCAGTTGCTTCGCATCCGTGACAGCACGTCCGGATTGCAGCCAGCCATCATAGATGGACCAGCTTTGCTGAAGCAGGCTCTGGGTTTCGGCAAAAGGGTCGGCTGAGCCAAGCACTACCGTGACCATGCGGTGGCGATAGAGAACTTCTTTGCCCTCCTGCTTCATAAGCGTGCCGCGGCGCTCTTCGGTCACGATCACGCAGCCACCGGAGCGAGGGGTGTTGCCCGTTTTGATGCCGTCGATCATGCCGGTGCCGAGAAGCACATTGGTGTTCTGCATGGGCACGGCAACAGGTTGCCCACCCCGCAGCACCGTAATATTGCGGGCCTTCTGGTTGGTGTAAAAGCGGAACGGAGCTCGAGAAATGGCATACATGCTCAGCCGGGCCATGTCAGCAGCGGTGGAGTAGGGAATGGTCCGACTATTCTCAAGTCCATGGGGGTTGGTGAACTTGGTGTTCTTCATCCCCTCGCGGGCGGCGAGATTGTTCATTTCCGTGACAAAGGAGGTCAGAGGATCGCCTGTCTGGCCCCGGCGGTAATTCAGATCCTGACCGACGAAAAGAGCAAGAGTCGTGGCGGCCACGTTGTCCGAGGACATCATGGAGGCATAAAGCAGGTCACGAATGGTGATCTGGTCCCCTGCTGACAGCTGCAACGGATTCATGCCAGCAATCTGGAGCCCTTCCGGTGAGATCGTGGCCAGGGTGTTCAGTGGGACCTTGGTGGCTTCAGACCAGTCAAGAGCTACCAAAGCTGTGGCCATTTTGGTCAATCCGCCGACGGGACGCTTCAGATTCCCGCCCGACTCCACGTGAATTTTCTTATTGTAGACGTCGACCGCGATGACACTTGACTGGGCAACGAGGGATTGAGCAGCCAGGCAAGCTCCAAGGGCAATCGTCAGGATCAGGTGCGCAAAAGTGCGGCGCAAAACTGGAATCGCTGGGGTGGGGCAAATCATGGGAGCGGCATACTAGCGGGCAACGGGGAGGGGTCAAGGGTTCTTGGTCACCTGCACCCGATCACAGGCTGCACCATCAAACCATGAGGCAATCCCCGATGCGACAGCTGCCGCAGATGGCGTTGCAAAGGCGAGAAGGCTGGACATCGTTTGCCTGCTGGCAGCAAGAGCCATGCAAGACGACGTCCGAATTTCCCCGTCCCCTCCCCATTTTTAACTCTCTCTCTGTCCCATGTCCACCCCTCGCGAAGACACTATTGCCCTCGTCTCTGCCTACTATAACACGTTCAACCAAGGCGACCGCTCAGCGTTCCTCAATCTACTGACGAACGACGTCAAACACGATACCAATCAGGGCAGGCGGGAAACAGGGAAGGAAGCATTCACCATTTTCCTGCAGCGTATGGACCGTTGCTACGCGGAACAGGTGAAGGAGTTGCAGGTCTTTGCCAGTGAGGACGGAAGCAGGGCGGCTGCGGAGTTTTTTATTGATGGCACCTACATCTCCACCGACGAAGGCCTGCCACCAGCGACGGGCCAGAAGTACAATCTGCGGGTGGGGGCCTTTTTTGACATCAAAGAAGGCAAAGTGGACCGGATCACCAACTACTACAATCTGCAGGAGTGGCTGCGGCTGGTGGGAGCGTGACGCCGTCAGGCGACCAGGGCATCCACCTCACGGGCGAGATTGAAATCCAACTCAGTCAGCCCCCCTTTGCTGTGCGTGCTGATGCGCAGGGTGACTTTGCGCCAGCCAATTTGGATATCCGGATGGTGATTGAGCGTCTCGGCGCGGTTGGCGACTTCATTCACAAAGCTGATGCCTGCAAGATAGTAAGGGAAGCTGAACGTCCGCACCAACTCGGCCCCTTCTTTTTTCCATTCTGGCAAGCTTGCCAGTTCTGTTTCCAACGACGTCTCATCGAGCAATTCAGGCATTTTGGACCATGGCACGGTTTCGCCTGCGCGCATCCTTTTTGCCTTGCAAGGGAGGGCGCATCACTATAAACAACCCTTCCCCCGCCTGGAACGAGGGTAGTTCTTAATACTCAATTCTCTGCACAACATGGGCCAGATTTACAACAATATCGTCGAGACCGTTGGTCGCACCCCCTTGGTCAAGCTGAACCGCGTGACTGACGGATTGGATGCCACGATCGCTCTAAAGTGTGAATTTTTCAATCCGCTCGGCTCCGTAAAAGACCGTATCGGGATGGCGATGATCGAAGATGCTGAAAAGCGTGGCATCTTGACGAAAGACACCGTGATCGTAGAGCCCACGAGCGGCAACACGGGTATCGCCCTGGCCTTTGTAGCCGCCGCCAAGGGCTACAAGCTGATTCTGACCATGCCAGAGACCATGTCCCTGGAGCGTCGCACTCTGCTGGCACTTCTGGGTGCTGATCTTGTGCTTACTCCTGGCCCCCAAGGGATGAAGGGTGCGATCGCCAAGGCTGAAGAAATCGTGAAATCCACGGAGAACGCATGGATGCCCCAGCAGTTTGAAAACCCTGCAAACCCAGCCATCCACCAGAAGACGACGGCTGAAGAAATCTGGGCTGACACTGAAGGCAAAGTGGACATTTTCGTCGCTGCCGTTGGCACGGGTGGCACCATTTCCGGTGTTGTTGAAGTGCTGAAGCCTCGCAAGCCAAGCTTCCAGGCCATTGCCGTGGAGCCGGACGCCTCCCCCGTCATCAATCAGACGCTTGCAGGTGAGCCCGTGCAGCCCGGCCCCCACAAGATCCAGGGTACTGGCGCTGGGTTTGTGCCGAAGAACCTCCATCTCAAGGACACAGAAGGCAATCCCCAGATTGTGGAGTGTGTGAAGGTTTCCAACGACGAAGCCTTCGCCATGGCCCGCCGGCTCGCCAAAGAAGAAGGCATCCTTGTGGGTATTTCCACTGGTGCCAACGTCGTGGCAGCCATCCAGGTGGCCAAGCGCCCTGAGAACAAAGGCAAGCTGATCGTCACCGTCGCCTGCTCCACAGGTGAGCGCTACCTTTCCACTGCGCTGGCGGAAGAAGCCCGCGCCAAAGTGGGTGCTTAAATTCGACATTTGAAAAACGCGGGGCAACTTTTGCAGCTGCCCTGCGTACTTCCTCATTCTCCAGGTCCCGCGCGACCTCGTCTGCACGCCATCCTCCTCATCGTCTCCGCACCATGCCAGAATTCACCCCTAAGTCCGCTCCGGAACTCGAACTTGTGCCCCAGCCCACGGGCAAGCTCGAAGTGTTCCTGGAAGAGAACATCAAAAAGATCCTCATCGGTGTGGCGCTGTTGGCCGTGGTGATGCTGACATTGTTCCTTTCCCGCCATTTCAAGCACCAGACGGAGACCGAGGCTGCGCAAGTGTTCACCGCTGCCTCCACAGTGGAGGACTGCGACCTTGTCATCTCGAAGTATTCCGGTACAGCTGCTGCGGGCAATGCCCAGTTGCTGAAAGCGGAACTGCTCTGGAAGGAAGGCAAGAAAGAGTCCTCGGTAGAAACGCTGAAGACGTTTGTGAAGGATCAGACCAGTCACGACCTGCACGCCAATGCGCTTCTGGCATTGGGCAGCAAGCAGATGGCCATGGGTGAAAAGGACGCCGCGACCACCACTTTTGACACCTTTAGAAAGACCTATCCCGACAGCGAACAGCTTCCCGCAGCCGACATCTACACGGCTGACATGCTCTGGGCCGAAGGCAAGACGGCCGAGGCGAAGGCGGTGCTTGATGGCATGCCAAGCAAGTACCCCGGCAAGATGACGGTCTTCAACAGCCAGGTGGATGAGCGCATCAAGATGCTCAACGCTGGACTGCCCCAGACTGAAGTGGATCCCCCACCTGCACCGAAAGCCCCTGAAGTACCCACGGGCCTGCCCGGCCTTCCTGGTGGCCCCATGCTGAATACCCCCTCTCTGACGACGCCTCCTGCGCTGCCCCTGCCAACACTCCCAGCGCCTACGCTGCCAACAGCGCCCGAACCACTGGCTCCTGCATCGGCACCCGCTCCTGCTCCCGTGGCCCCTACAGCACCTGCTCCGGCACCAGAGGCCTCCGCAGCACCAGTCCCGGCTCCGGTTTCTGAGGCCACTGCAGCGCCTGCACCCGCAGCACCCGCGCCGACTCCTGCTCCCGCTCCCCCACAGCCGTAGTCTGTCTTCGATCTAGAGAGCAGGCCTGACGAAGGATGGTCTAAAAAAGCTGGTTCCTTGGGGACCAGCTTTTTTGTGATAAGGGGCCAAGAGCATGGAACGAAGATGTATGTCAGGCAAAAGGCGCTTTTGCATGCATTGTGCTCTCCAAGGCTGGCAACGGACACTCGGGGAGTGTGAACCTTTTGAAACCGCGGATTTCTTCGTCGCTTCGACGGATGAAACTCGTAGTTTAGATTGGGTCGTCGCAGAAAACTTTCCTCGCGTCAAAGTTGACTTCGTGACTGCATCGCGCTCCTTGTGAAACTTTTCACAATCAGATTCTTACGCCGGAAAAATGAAGCTCCCCTCGTTCTTGAAACCCCGTGCGGCGTTTCCGTTTGAACTCGTCAAACCGGAGATCGAGAGGGTGGAAAAGCTTCTCATGGAGTAGGCCCGGGCCTTCGATACAAGTGTCGAAGGCTACATCGCCTACGTGTGCAACACTTCCGGGAAAAGAATCCGTCCCGCACTGGCTGTCCTCGCAGGCGGAGCCACCGGTGCCGTGACTGACGACCACCGTCGCCTCTCCGTCATCCTGGAAATGGTGCACATCGCTTCCCTTGTGCATGATGACATCATGGATGGGGCAACGATCCGGCGTGAGATGCCGACCGCTGCCGCAAAGTGGGGCAACGCACTGAGCGTGCTGCTGGGTGACAGCTTGTTCGCCTTCGCGCTGGAGCTCGCCACCGAGTTCAAGGATTCGACTTTCTGTCGCAAAATTGCCAAGGCATCACGTGATGTGGCCTGCGGAGAGATCTTGCAAACGCAGCGCCGGTTCGACTTCAATCTCTCGATGGAGGAGTACTTCAAAATCATCGAGATGAAAACCGCAGCGCTTTTTGCGAGCGCCACGGAACTCGGTGCGCAGCTGAACGGACAAAGCGAAGCCGTGGTGGCCTCCATGTTCAGCTATGGCACGCGCTTGGGCACCGCCTACCAGATCTATGATGACTGCATCGACCTCGTGGGCGATGAAAAAGCCATCGGCAAGACTTTGGGCACGGACCTTGCCAAGGGCAAGCTGACCCTGCCAATGCTGTATCTCCTGCGCGATGCCACCGAAGCCCAACGCAGCAAGTTGCAGCGCCTGGTACTGAAAGGTGAGCCAATGGACACCTCCATCCTGGCAGGCATCGCGGACTACGCCGGTGCTATCGAGCAAGCAGTGAACACTGCCAAAGCCATGTTGGAAGATGCCCGCAAGGACCTTGTCTGTCTTGATGAGTCCTCGCACAAAGAGGCACTGATAACAATTACCCGCTACCTCGATGGATTGCTGGACCAGTGCCAGACGGCTGTTTGACGCGCAGCGGTCAGAAATAGCCTCGGACTAAATGACCAGGGGTTCGACCTCTGCTGGTGTGGTCACCACTTCCCTTTGGATGGAGACATTCACTTTCATACCCAGATAACATCCGGGAGGGCCGCTGTAGATCCCACTCACAGGCATAACGCCGCGTGGGTGAGCACTGGCTCCAAGGAGGATGTGCTTGGTGGAAACTTCCTGGCCGAGGGTGGGGTCAAATCCGCACCAGCCGCAGTCTGGCAGGTACACATCCGTCCAAGCGTGGGTCGCGCCGATACCTGCCGTTGACGCCCGGGTATCGAGGTAACCACTGGCAAAGCGTGAGGCAATGCCAAGAGTCCGACAGGCTTCGATGAGAAGATTGGCCATGTCGCGGCAAGATCCCGTCAGCAGACGAAGCGTCGTGGCAGGGCTCTGAATGCCCGCCTCCTCCCTTCGACGATAGGCAATCTGGTCATGAATGGCGCGATTGAGGAAATGCACGACACCCAGTGCAGTAGGCGGAGCTCCAGCAGAAAGAGTTTGATCCACCCAGTTGCGCACTGTCGTCCGCTCATCCAGATAGACAGGCCGGAGGTAACCCTCCACCACTGCCTGCTCCGTGACTGGATAGGTCACCGGCATGTTGACGAGGGAACAGCGACTGCCGTCCATGGGAGCCTCATCATCGCGGGGATCCATGACCTCCATGATTACTTCGCTCACGATCTCCAGACGGTCTGCAGGCTCAGAGATTTCGGCGAGGGCCACGTGATTCCCATAGAGGTCATTCATCCAGAAAAACCGCGCTTTCGGACTGAGAGTAAGCGTGTGATTCAAGACGGTGGTGCGGTGACCCTCACGAGGCCGCAAGACCAGTCGATGCAGGCCAAAGCGGACTGGCTCCGAGTAGCGATACTCGGTGCGATGGATGATGTGAAACTTGGTCATTTTTCCCCTCCCCTGCCGGGGGTCAAGCACCGGATGCCGCTACCAGTGAGACGGCCTGTTCGCGCATTTCTTCGTGAGTCATCTTCTGGTATGATGGGTCTGCCGCCTCGCAGGACACGTTTTGCTGATTGAGCTGCAATCCACCGAAGGACGTGCAGATGGATACGTCCGCCGCATCCCTGCCGGTGCCAATGCGTACCACGCCGTCTGGCGAAGCCAAGCCAGTGGGGTCCCAGAGAATCCAGCGCCGGCCGATCCAGGTCTCAAAACAGGCATGGAAATCCGGCGGCTGAAGTTCGTGAGCATAGCCAGTGAAGTACCGGGCCGGAATGTTCATAGCCCGGCACAAGGCGATGCCCAAGTGGGCAAAATCACGACAAACGCCTTCCCGTTCCACCAGAGTGTCTACTGCCGAGGTGCTGGCATGGGTGGAGCCGCTGGTATAGGCCACATGAGCGGAGATCCAGTCACACACAGCCTGCACCTGCTCATAAGGGGTGCCTTGCCCCATGAACTGACTGGCGGTCAATGCGCCAAGCCGGTCTGACTGACAGTAGCGACTCGGGTAAAGGTAGCTCAGCACATCAAGGTCAAATTCCGAGGGCTCCGTAGCAGGCAGCATGGAGGCATCAAGACGCTCTGCCTCCACTTGAACAACTGCTTCATAGCGGATCTGGTAGATGCCTGGCACCTCCGCGTTGATCTTGTCAAAACGATTGCCCGTGGACCGGCAGACATGGAGCTCATGAGGAATCCCGCCGGTGATGGTGAAAGTTTCCTCGATCACTTTTTGCCGGTGATTGTCCTGGGCCCGGATGTTGAGCAGGAAAGCCACGGGGGCCTCCACCACGTACTCCAACTCGCTGCGGATGTTGAATGTCATCATTTGTCTGAGTTTGCGATAAATGTCAGTTATTTGGAGAAACCTGCTGCTTGACGGCAGAGGGAGGGGCGGCGTTGGTTTGCCCCATGCAGCTGCGCATTCAAGACCTGCCCGAAAACGACCGGCCCCGGGAACGTCTCCTCAATATCGGAGCGGATTCGCTGACCAACGCCGAGTTGCTGGCCATCTTCATCAATACCGGATTGCCCGGTGAGAATGCCATACAAGTGGCGCAGCGTCTGCTGAAAAACTACAAAAGCCTTCGCAACCTCTCCCGTCGCTCGGCCAAGGAACTGCAGAAGGAATTCAAAGGTCTGGGACCTGCGAAGACTGCCCACCTGGTGGCCGCTTTTGAACTTGGCCGACGGGCTGCGCAGGAAGAAATCCTGGAAGACAAGATGGACTCCCCCGAACTGATCTACCGGTACTTGGGCGGCGACATGGCGCGGCAGGGCTACGAGACGCTGCGCATCCTTGTGCTCAATACCAAGCTGTGTCTGGTGCATGACGAAGTGATCTTCCAAGGCACGCTGAATGAAAGCCCGGCGCACCCTCGTGAAATTATTCGTGCGGCGGTGATTCATCGCGCTCATGCATTCATCCTGGCTCACAACCACCCCAGTGGTGACCCAGCCCCCAGCGAGGCGGACCGGCGCTTCACCCGCCGGATCAACGAGGCGGCCCAGATCATGCAGATCGAATTCCTCGATCACGTGATCATTGGCGCCCCCCGCCCTGGGGCCAAACCGTATTTCAGCTTCAAAGAAGGCGGCGTGTTGTAGGTCGCCCCGATCCCATCGTCACAAAAAAGGCCGGCCCATTGCTGGACCGGCCTTTTCCGTTGGATGCGGCAGATTATTTAGACTCGCTGCAGACCGTCTTGTGGAAGATACCAGCAGCGATGGCCCCGATGATGGGGGCCACCCAGAAGACCCAGAGTTGGGAGATGGCCCACCCTCCCACAACCACCGCGACACCCGTGCTGCGAGCCGGATTAACCGAAGTGTTGGTAACAGGAATGCTGACCAAATGGATCAGCGTAAGGCCCAAGCCAATGGCGATGGGTGCGAAGCCCGCTGGGGCGCGGCCATCGGTGGAACCCAAGATGATGACCAGGAACATGAAGGTCATGAGCACCTCAGTCAGGAAGCCTGCCCCCAAAGAGTACTTGCCGGGCGAATGCTCCGCGAAGCCGTTGGAAGCAAAGCCGCCATCGAGGCTGAAGCCCTCTTTGCCGCTGGCGATGGTGTAGAGCGTGAAGCCCGCCACAATGGCCCCGGCGACCTGCGCGATGATGTAGGGCAACAAGTCCTTGGCAGGGAACCGGCCACCCACAAAGAGGCCGATGGAGACCGCAGGATTCAAATGGCAACCAGAGATGTGACCGATCGTGTAGGCCATCGTGAGCACCGTTAAACCAAAGGCAAATGACACACCCACCAGACCAATCCCGACGTCAGGGAAAGCGGCTGCCAGCACGGCACTGCCGCAACCTCCGAGCACCAGCCAGAAAGTCCCTAAGAATTCGACGATAGCTTTTTTCGCAATGGACATGAGCAAGCTTCCTTTCTTGGTTTGACGTTTGATTCCGCACTGAAACCACTCTCAAACAGCCGCATTCCATCCTCCCCCAGACACTTCCAGATCAGAGTTGCCGCAAGCCGTCACCAGATTCTATTACAGGGTCCCGTACACCCTACCAGAAACCACTCCGCATCTTCTAGCCTTTTTCCGAAAAACTTTGTGCCGATACTGCGCCTTATGTGCAGCAGCCACGGCAGACCCGACGGGAAACGGGGGGTTGCGCCCGCCCGCCTTTCGCCCTAAACGAGAAGTATTCCACCCGCATCTGCTTCCATGATCCACCCCACTGCCATCATCTCCCCCGAAGCCAAAGTCGATTCCAGTGCTGAAATAGGAGCCTACGTGGTGATCGAGGGACCCGTGCAAATTGGCGCTGGCTGCAAAATAGCCCCTCATGCCCAGATCATCGGTGACACCACTGTGGGTGAAGGCACCAGCATTGGCCGCGGAGCCGTCATTGGCGAATACCCTCAGGACATCGGTTTTTCGGTCGAAACAAACAGCGGTGTCCGAATCGGCCGCAGCAACGTCATTCGTGAACATGTGACCATCCACCGCGGCTCGAAAGAGGGCGGAATGACAGAGATTGGTGACAACAACTTTCTGATGGTGGGCTGCCACCTGGGGCACGACACGAAGCTGGGGAATCGCAACATCATCGCCAATGCGGTGCTCATTGCAGGACACGTGCACCTGGGGAACCAGACCTTCATCGGTGGCGGGGCGGTGTTCCACCAGTTCATTCGCATCGGTGACTCATGTGTGATCCAGGGCAACAGCTCGTTCAGCAAGGACATTCCTCACTTTTGCTCCGCAGGCCGCACCAATCTGGTGACGGGGCTCAACGTGATCGGCCTGCGCCGCCAGGGATTTTCAAAGGAGGACCGCCAGAGTATCAAGGAGCTGTTTGACCTGATCTATCGCAGTGGCAGAAATCTGGGTCAGGCGGTCGCGGAAGCCCGGACGAGAGAGTGGCCGGAGCACGCGGAGAAATTCCTCAAGTTCTTTGAAATGCCCAGCAAAAAAGGCGTCGGCACCTTGCGGCAGCGGGGCAGCACGGATGAAGAGTGACTGGACCAAGGCAGACGATCAGCGAGGAGTCACGTCTACTGCCACCTCAAGATTCTGCTCACCACTACCGTAAACCACCCCTCGCAACGGGGAGACGTCTGCAAAATCGCGTCCATAGGCGACCGTGATGTGGCGCTCCTGGGGTCGGCACCGGTTGGTGGGATCAAGATCCTGCCACTCGTGCAACGGTCCGCACCAGACACTCACCCACGCGTGGGAGGCATCTGCCCCGACCAGCTTGGGTTTCCCGGGAGGTGGTAGTGTCTCCAGATACCCAGAAACATACCTCGCAGGAAGCCCCAGGGAGCGCAGACATGCGATTAGGATATGGGCAAAATCCTGGCAAACCCCGCGCCGCTTCTCAAACGCCTCATGCACTGGGGTGGCAACGTCAGTCGCGGCAGGGTCAAACTTGAAGTCCCGGAATATGCGCTCATTCAGGTCTATGGCGCCTTCCAGCACCGTGATACCCGGCTTGAAGGAAGCGGCCGCATATTCGGCATAGATCTTGGCCGGGCGTACCATTGAAGAAGCAAACGAGTACTCCCCTGCGGCCACGTCCAGGTTCAATTCATTGCCCCGCACGTTCTGGCGCAGCGTTTCCCAGAGGGGTGTGTCTTTAGGATCAGCCAGCACAGGCGGATGCATCACAACAAAGCTGTGCGCCGTGACCGTGAGTGATTTGTGAGGACCGTGATGCGCAAAGAACAGACATTGATTGCCAAAGTAGTCCCGGTGACCCGCCAGACTGCTCGGCTCCGGCTCGACATCCACACCATGCCATTCGCAATGCTGGTGGGCAAGCTCGCGTGGCGCCAGCCTGGCCAGATGATGGCCGATGCTGACGGACTCATCATAGGTGTAGGTGGAGCGGTGATGGATTTCGTAGCGCACGGAACGGGCAAAAATGATGAATTAGGAATTAGGAATTAGGAATGAAACTCAATGGTCGGGAGACTGGCAGGATAAAACCGGTCGACTCCCGTACCCATCGTTCTTCTTAACTAACCCTGCGGAGCGCGTGGCTGAAGTAGTGCTGGCTGAGGGTTTCAGAGAGGGCTTCCAGGCTGCCAAGGAGGCTGTCGCAGAGGCGGATGAGGATGCCAGGGCTGCGGTCCTCAGCACCGACGAGGGAGCCGAAGTCAATGCCCGCGAGTTCAGAGAGCATGCTGTCCACCTGACGTTTTTCTCCGCCAGCCATGCCCTCCATGCCGTCACGAGGGAGCAAGGCGGCATGGCGGGAGAGCTGATAGAGCTGCCAGATGAGCGAGCGTGGATTGGAATCATCAGCCATGAGCAAGTCCAGCACTGGAGCGAGCTGTGGGCGGGCATGATAGCGTCTGCGGTAGGTCATCGCGCTATCGCAGATCTCCAGCAGCGGACTGAGGACGGCATCATTCCTGGGAACCTGCTGGATCGTGGCCTTGATAAGCCTGACCAGGCCCCTGGCACGCTCAAGACGTCGGCCCAAGTCCAGAAAACGCCAGCCATGACCCCTCGTCATGTTTTCCATCTCCATGCCGGAGAACGCCGCGAGATCGAGCACCACCGCATTGAGGAGTTCCAACACATCGGGGACTTTTAAGCGGGTGGCCTGAGACCGGGTGTGCCGCTCCAGTTGGTTGAAGAGACGCCACGTATCGTCCGACAACCGATCTCGCAAAGCTGTGGCGTTGAAGCGTAGGCGCTTCAGGAGATCCCTAACGCTGTCTTCACGACGCGAACTCTCCAACAGGGCCAGCAGTTCCCCACGCAATTCACCTGCAACGACCTTTTTGCCAAACTTGTCTGGCAGCCGGCCCAAGTTCACCATCCACGGCACGAGAGCGGCAAGTTCACGAGTTTGCTCCTCGTTCCCCTCCCCTGCAAAACGTTGCACCACGGCGCGGAGCACGCGGACTCCGTCCTCGAG
>JBGGMQ010000759.1:0-2874 GCA_041287975.1 Verrucomicrobium sp.
GCATCCTCAAGCCGGCAGCCTTTCCGCCCTGGTGGAGCCTCTGGTAGCTGGTTCGCTTATCGGCGAGAATGGCGTATTGAAAGTAGGTGGCTCTGAGCATGCGACAGGCCCCCTAGCCAATACCTCCAAACTCCTGGAAGCCTGTGCCGCAGCCCCCGCAACCGCCGATGCACTCAAGGTGTCCATTCTGCGGGCCATCTCCAATGCAGGCAATCTGAACCTCGCCCTCACGCCAGAGCTCGCCTCTACACTGAAGAAACTTGTAGGCCAGCCAAGCTTGGCCGGAGCGACCCTGCCCCTCATCGTAAAGTGGGACAAGGCTGGCAGTCTGGCAGGAGAAGTGAAGGCTCTCGTCTCACAGTTCTCTGCTCAACTCGCCGACAAAGGCCAATCCGCGGAAGCCCGCATCAATGCGGCCAAGGCCCTCATCGGCGTCGGTGGTGAAGGTCGCAAAGCGGTCACCCCCGTCTTGTCCGCCGAGGACAGTCCCGCCCCCTTGCAATCCGCGATCATCGAGGCTCTTGGAAATAGTGGTGACGTCCGCGCTCTGGTAAGCTCTTTCGGCGCACTGAAAGGCGCAGCCCGTACGCAGGCCTTTGATCAAATCCTTCAGCGCCCCGAAGCGACCCTGGCATTCCTGACCGCCGTCAAAGAAGGCAAAGTCACCGTCGCCGACCTTGGTCCCGGCAACGTCGCCCGCCTCCGCACCCATCCGAACAAGGCCGTGGCCAAACAAGCCGCTGCCTTGATGGAAACGCTGAGTCCACAGACCAAGCAGAAGAACGACGCCATCGCCACGCTGGCGGCTGAAGTCGTGAAACCAGGAAACCAGGCCAACGGCAAACTGATGTTCACCGCTGCCTGCTCCATCTGCCACAAACTGGGCGATGTCGGCACCCGCGATGTCGGCCCGCCGCTCACTGGCATGGGGGCCCATGGTCCTGCAGAACTGCTGGTCCATATCGTTGACCCCAACCGTGAAGTGGACCCCAGCTTCTGGCAGTGGAACATCACCACGACCAAGGGCGAAACCCTCGTGGGTGTGATCTCCAGTGAAAATGCCGCCAGCCTCACTCTGCGCAGCCAAACGGGTGATGTGGAGATTCCCAAGGCAAACATCGCAAACCGGGAAAACACCCGCCGCTCCCTCATGCCGGAAGGATTCGAGGCCCTCGGTGCAGAAACGCTGCGCGACATGCTGGCCTTCATCTGCAGTGGTAGTGATGCCAAGTTCCGCATTGTGGACCTGGCAGGCGCTTACACCGCCGACACCCGGCGTGGCCTCTTCAACAGTGAAGAATCCACGAAGGACTCCGTGTTCTTCACCAAGTTCGGCAACGTGAACTTGGAAGGCATCCCCTTCTACATCATGGATCCTGCCAAATCCGCCACCGGCACCAACGTGGTGGTGCTTAAAGGTGGCGGTGGCAAGACCTTCGCCCACTCCCTTCCCCAAAAGGTTGAGGCTCCCGTCGGTATCGCGGCAAAGAAGCTCCACCTTCTCAGCGGGATCGCGGGTTGGGGATTCCCTGCTACCCAGGACAGCCGTCCTGCTTTGAAGCTCACGGTCACCTTCGCGGACGGCCAAACGGAGGTTCATGAAATGAAGAACGGTGAGTCCTTTGCCGACTACAACCGCGAGATCGACGTACCGAAGTCAGCCTTCGCTGAGGGCATTGTGTCCCGCGGTCAGATGCGCCTCATCAGCCTCGACATCGCCAAAACCTCCGTCATCACCAAGGTGACGTTGGAAAGCTATGACAACGGAGTCACTCCCGTGATCGCAGCGGTGACCGCTGATGCCGAAGGAAAGTCAGGAGCCAAACTCAACCCAGCCGCTGGCAAACCTGTCACCCCGGCTCCAGCTCCCGCGAAAAACCCGGCTGATGAGATGCCAGCCCCAGCCCCCATCACCTGGGAAGCTGGCAAGACCAAGGTCTTGATCGTCGCCGGCGGCTCCTCGCACGACTTCAAGAAGTGGTTCGAGGACTATGACAGCGTCTTCCTCAAGGCGGCAGGCTTCTCCGTCAATTGCACCGAAAACAGTCCTCAAGCGACTGCCGAATTGCAAAATGCCGACGTCATTATCTGCAGCACGAACCGCACCTTCTTCGACACCCCCGCATGGCGCAAAGCTCTCTTTGATCATGTGGCGGCAGGCAAAGGCGTCATCATGCTGCATCCCGGCACTTGGTATGGCTTCGCCCGCTGGCCTGAGCTTAACGCCAAAATCGTGGGCGGCGGTTCACGAGGTCACGACAAGATTCACCCCTTCGATGTCAACATCCTGAAGAAAGACCACCCCGTGATGGCAGGTGTCCCTGCCACCTTCAAAGTTGAAGATGAGCTCTACTACATGAACGCTGAGGGTGTCCCCGAAGGCACCGCTCCGATCGAAGTGCTGGCCGAGACCTCCCCGAGCGACAAGTACAAGCGCCCCCACCCCTCCGTCTGGGTCACCCAGCACGAGAAAGCCCGCATCGTCGGCATCGCCCTCGGTCACGATGGCCGCGTCCACGAAATGGATGCCTATCAGAAGATCCTGATCAACGCCGTGAAGTGGACGAAGTGAAAAGATTGAGCTGACTTGTTTGACTCACAAAACGAAGGCCGCCGGGAAACCGGCGGCCTTTTTGTATTTTGATTGATAGGGTAGCGTGAGCGATTCGGCGATCGCCTCTCATTCGGTTTGCTCGCGGAAACACCCGACGTGGATACGCCCGCTCAGCCAAAACCAGGCTGCCCACGCATCCAGTGACCGACACCATGTTCCCTCTGCCCAAAGTGCGCCTCCGCCGCCCGTAGCAGCCGACGTAAGGAGGCTCTAGCTGAAGGTCTATGTGGCCGCTCTGGATGGCACAGTCAAGGCGCACA
>JBGGMQ010000760.1:0-4962 GCA_041287975.1 Verrucomicrobium sp.
GATGGCAAGGTGACCTCCATCGAACCCGTTCTGCGGGCCAGGGATGAGCCCGCCCCTGGTTTGCCGACCGAGAAGGCACGGCCTACAGGGTGAGATGGGGCGTGGCGGGAGTCGCGCCCCTTGAGCTTCTGCCGTCTTGCATTTGTCCGGTGGATCGGTTTTCTCGTCCAGTGTTATCGTGGGGCGGCAATAGGTTTCGCCCGTGTCTCTCCCTTGCAGGCGCAACCCTCCCCACCGTTCAGCCCCTTTCTCGACCGATCATGGCGCCATTCTGCCGCTGGTAACAATAGGGTGGCTCGTGTTGGGGAATACGTGCGCATTCAGTGATGAGAGCCAAAAAACCACGCCGACAAAAAGGAAGCGTGCGCTTTGGATCCCTGTTTACCAACATGAAGGGAAACTTCTGCTTCGCCATAGCCGAAGAGAAGAGAAGAACGATGTATGGTCTGTAGAGTACACACTTGTGGGTGAAGAGCACATCTGGAGGGACGAATATTTCTGTGCCATTTGGTGGGTGGAGGCTCATTTGGTGGAGCAAGCCATCCCTGGTCCAGGGCAATTGCGGGCTGCTCTGTCCCATATAGTCGTCAACAGACTGTCCACTCTGGATGGATTCTCATCCTACGCTGGCGACACAGTTTCGTAAAAGCTTGAATGCCCCCCGCCGTGAAGCGGGAGGCATTCTCATTGCTGGGGTTCAGCGCAGCAGGGAATTCAACTCCCTGAAGTTTATTTGGAGTCAACCGGGTTAGCCAGCTTGATTGCCGGAGCTTGTTTCATCAACCGTGACGAAGCGGCTGCCACCTTTGCTCCAGACTTTCACCAAGGTCTGGCTGCTGGAGGGGGACTCGGTGAGTTTCACAGCGTCTTCGGCACTGGTTACTGGCTTGCGGTTGATCTGCTGGATCACATCTCCGGGGCGCAGGCCGGCTTCCCAGGCGGGGCTGTCCTGTTGCACGTCAGTGATCACAGCGCCACGGACATCGGAGGGGATGTTGCTCTCCTCGCGTGCAGCCCGGTTCAGATCAGCCACGCCCACGCCATTGAGGGTGCCCTCGTCGCTCTTGCCCACCTTGTGTTTGGCAGGGATGGCCTTGTCCGCGCCAGGTTGTTCACCCAGGGTGGCCGTCAGAGTCTTTTCAGTGCCATCACGCAGCACTTTCAAGTCAGCAGATTCACCGGGCTTGTGGTTGGCCACGGCCAGTTTCAGGCTGCGGGCATCCTTCACCGTCTTCCCGGCAAAGTGGGTGATGATGTCACCGCTTTCCAGTCCAGCCTTGCTGGCAGGGGACTTGGCAGGCACATCGCCCACCAATGCGCCCTGCGTGTCGGCAGGGGCCTTGAACTGATCCGCCAGCGTCGGGGTAAGGTCCTGAATCATGACACCCAGATAGGCGCGATCCACCCGACCGTTGCTGATGAGATCATTCATCACGCCACGTGCCATGTTGGCAGGGATGGCGAAGCCTACGCCGTCATTGCCACCACCGCGGCTCACGATGGCCGTGTTGATGCCGATGAGGCGACCTTGAGCATCCACGAGGGCTCCACCGGAGTTGCCGGGATTGATGGCCGCATCCGTCTGGATGAAGTCCTCATAGTCCAGGCCCATGGTGGCTCTGCCGGTGGCGCTGATCATGCCTAGAGTGACCGATTCACCCAAGCCGAAGGGGTTGCCCGCGGCCAGCACCAGATCTCCCACTTCAGCCGTGCTGCTGTCAGCGAAGGAGATGGCGGGCAGGTTCTTGGCGTCAATCTTCACGACAGCCAGGTCAGACTTCGGATCGGTGCCGACGACTTTGGCAATCAGTGTGCGTCCGTCGTGCAGAGTTACCTCCACCTTGTCGGCGTGATCCACCACATGGTTGTTGGTGAGGACATAGCCATCAGGAGTCACGATCACGCCGCTGGCGGCACCGTGCTCGCGAGGCATCTGCATGCGTCCGCGTCCCAGACCCTGGCCGGGGTTCTGGCCCTGTCCACGGCCTTGACCACGCTGCTCAAAGAAGCGGCGCAATTCGGAGCCTCCGAGATCTCCGAAGGGGAACTCCATGCCGGAACTGCCGAAGTCCGCCGCAGGCTGCGCCTTGCCTACGACCTCTATCTTCACGACAGAGGGGGTGACGCGTTTGATCACGCTGGAGAAGCTGGACGGCATGCCGAGGCTGCGATCAAGCGGTTTTTCATCGACGGTGACCGCCGGAGGGCTGCCTGTTTCCTTGTCCGTGCTTTTGGTGTCGAGAGCCAGAGCGGTGGCAATGATGGCGCTGCCTCCTACGAGGATGGCAGCGGTATGGGTGATGATGCGTTTGGGTGGTTTCATAGAATCGGGCTCCAGGGACGGAGCGGGTGAGATGTTAGTTTTTGGGGTTTGCGTTGTAAAAAGTGGTGGCCGTCTGGCCGTGAAAATTCGTTGAGGGCGTCGCGTCGTGAACCCTGTGCCAGGCATGAGCCAGCAGGATGAGTCCGGTCGCTATGATGCACAGCGTGGCGAGCCGCCCGCCATTCACAGGTCCGGAGCTGTGAACCTGACGCTTTGGTGCGTCGGTCTTGTGCCTGGAAGTGGATGAGCTGGCGTCCTTCACGCCACCATCATTCCACATCGGGGAGTTTGCGGAATCGGCCTGCGTGCCGTCCCTCAGTAGGCGCAATGCCTATCGTCTATTCCTGGCTTTCCACGTGGCGCACGGCCTGGCGGATCATTTCCGCACTCGTGCTGAAGCCCAGCTTTTCCTTGATGTGATCCCGGTGCACGGAGACCGTCTTGGGGCTCAGATTAAGTTGTGCGGCAATCTCTTTGGCGGTCTTGCCCTCGCCAAACATGCGGAACACTTCAAACTCGCGGTCGCTCAAATTCTCCAGGGGCGAAGTGCTGCCCCGTGGCTGCGTCTTGCCAAAGGATTCCAGCACTTTCGCCGCAAGCCGTTCACTCATGTACCGCTGGCCGGAGAGCACGCTGCGCACTGCCGCCAGGAAGGTCGGGCCATCTGCATCCTTCATGAGATAGCCCTTGGCCCCGGCCTGCATGGCGCGGCTGGCATAGAGCATCTCGTCATGCATGGAGCAGACGAGCATCTTGGTTTCGGGAAACAATGCCATCACATCCTTGATCAGATCGAGTCCGCCCCTGCCAGTCATGGTCAGGTCGGTGATCACCAGATCTGGACGTTCTTTCTCGATCAAGCTGAGGGCTTCGGCCGCCGTGGCGGCCGCGCCGCAAACTCTCAGGTCAGGCTGGGAGTTGAGCATGAAGCTGTAGCCCTCCAGCACCATGCGATGGTCATCCACCAGCAGGATGCGGGCCTTGGTGGTAGATGAGGCGGAAGTGGGCGGGGGTGAGCTCATGCGGTGGGTTTCACAGTTGCCTCGCAGCGTACCCGGGTGCCGCCTGCTGGTGCAGGTCCAATCTGGAGGTCTCCGCCGATCAAACGGGCGCGATAGGCCATGACGCGCATGCCCAAGCCTCCGTGTGAGGTCGCAGTTTCTTCCAGGCCTACGCCATCGTCATCCACTTCGAGTATCACCTTGCTGTCGCGCATCTCCAGGCCAATACGAATCTCAGTGGCCGTTGCGTGTTTCAAGGCATTGTTTACTGCCTCCTGGGCCATGCGAAAGAGATGCGTGGCGGTCTCTACCGAGTCCAGGTGCACGGGTTGCGGGCAGTCCAGGATGCAGCGCACCTTGCCATGGCGGGAGACGCTGGTGGCGAGCTCCTCCAGGGCATTCATCAACCCATCTGCCTCTAGCGAGACAGGGGCCAGTCCATGAGAGAGGGAGCGGGCCTCGGCGATCGCTTCGCGCAACTGTTGTGCCACAAGATCCCCACGTTCAGCCATCGCAGGAGCCGTGCTGTGCAGTTCATCCAGCATGGCGTTCACCGTCATGGAGGCCGCCGTGAGCCGCTGGCCCAGGCTGTCATGCAGATCATGGCCAATGCGCCGCCGTTCGCTTTCGGAGATGTTGAGCACCTCTCGCTCCAGCCTCAACTGCTCCAGTTCGTGTTGCTGCAATCGCGTGGCCATCGTGGTGAAGTCTTCCGCCAGGCGGCCGACTTCATCGCTCCCGCCGGGCATGCCCTTGGGGTCCCATCGTCCTGCTCCCCAGGCGTGGATGCCTTTCGCCAGCATCGCCAGACGACTGGCATAACCGAAATGAAGCACGGCCCACAACATGAAGCTGAGCAACGCCATCGCTGCAGAGATCCAGTAGAACTGATGTTGTGCATCGGCCCGCGCCCCAGCCATGGCGGGGCGTCGATCCAGCTCCACCAGAGCCCATCCCACGCCTCCTCCGGGAGCATTGAAAGGGCACGCGGCATACACCCGCTCGGCATTCTCGCCAATCTCGATCACCACCTGTCGCACAGGCCGGATGAGCGTGCCCGCAGGGGCCAGCGGCGTGCGGCTCACTGGGAAGCCAATCCACCGGCTCGTGGAATCTGCCAGCACGACATTACGGCTGTCCACCACGCCCGCCGAGACAAGCTCCGGTACGTCCAGCATGGTCGAGAGATCCAACTGCAGGACGCGGGTCAGGTTGTCAGAGAGCAAGCGTTCGCTCATTGCGGCCAGCCTGGCCACCACGCCTCCCGCCCGCTGCCGGACCTCCGCCAGGTTCCTCGCCAGGTTGGCGTCCCGTGCCAGCGTGTAGTTGAACCAGGTCGCCGCCACTCCAAACAAGAGCACCAGAAGGGGAGCCGTCAGCCGCACCGGCAGCGACACATTGAAAATCCCGCCTGCATCCTTGTCACCACTGGAGTTCTGCGACGTCATTGAGACAGGATTTACAAGATTTAGGGGAACGATTTACAAGATCATTTAGACAGAATTAACGGAATTTACAAAATTGGTTTTAGGAGAGCGCGTTGCAAGGCGTGCATTGACCAAAGAGACAAAGAGGATGGTAAACTTCAAAAATCAAAAACGAAACTTCAAGGAAGGATCAAAATCAAAATCCCAATTC
>JBGGMQ010000761.1:0-3437 GCA_041287975.1 Verrucomicrobium sp.
ACCGTCGTAGGCTCCCTGAACATCGACACCCAGCTCTCTGTGCCGCAACTCCCCGAGTTTGGCAGCACGGTGGCTGCGACAGGGATGAGCAGCTCCTACGGTGGCAAAGGAGCGAACCAGGCTCTCGCGGCCTGCCGCCAGGGGGCGACGGTCAGCTTGATTGGTGCGGTGGGCAATGACGCCGGCGGCCTGGCTTATCAGGACTACCTCATGGCTCAGGGCATCAACGTCTCTGCGGTGCAGCCGTATGAAGACACGCCCACGGGCCGCGCCTACATCTGTGTGAACCCCGCCGGGGAGAACACCATCGTCACCGTCTCGGGAGCGAATGCCTACCTGCTGTCTGAGCAAGTGGCAGAGCAGCGGGCGCTCATTGAGGAAGCCGATGTGGTGATCTGCCAGCTCGAGGTGCCAGTGGAGGCGACCGTGTACGCCCTCCAGACCGCAGGTGAACTCTGCAAGACGACCATCTTCAATCCCTCGCCACTCAACCCTGAATTTCCCTGGGGTCAGGTGGCGATCGATTTCCTGATCGTGAATGAAAAGGAGGCAGCCTCCCTGCTCGGCTACTTCGTGGAGAGCACCGCGGAGGCTCCTACCATCCGTTCCCAGATGGCAGATCTCGGGGTGGGCACCCTGATCATCACTCGTGGCTCCGAGCACACCTTTGCCTTCAGCCCGAACCAGGCGCTCAAGGTGCCACCACCACAGGTGCCGCCCGTGGACAGCACGGGGGCGGGTGACGCGTTCGCGGGAACCTTTGCCGTGCACTGGGCCCAGTCACAGAACCTGCTTAACAGCCTGCGAAAGGCCAACATCGCTGGAGCTCTGGCCACGCAGCGTGAAGGTGCGCAGGATGCCATTCCCGGACGGTATGAGGTGGACAACTTCGGCAAGGCACCAGCCCCTGAGCCGGAGCCAGAACCCGAGTCCGCGCCTGAGGAAGAGTACACCGGCTCCGAAGGTGACGCTGGCTACAGCGACGAGTATTCTGATACCGAGAACGGGCCGGATGGTGGCGACGAAAACTGGGAGGAAGGGGCACCGCCTCCTGACGAGGAGTCCGAAGACAGCGCCAAGCGCACTGCCTAAAGCCGTCTGCACTGCTTTCCGAAGCCGCAGAGCCAAGCCCTGCGGCATCAAACCCCACCCCTGCGTTAGCGTTGGGCTTTGACCCCGCGTCTTTCCCACGTAACCTTTTTCACTTCACTTTCCCTGCACTATGGACCTCACACGCACCGCATTTGGCAGTTGGAGCGGCGGACGCTTCATGCACTTCGGCGAAGCTCTCGATGACGAGCGCTACGTCCGCCTCGTTCAACGCTCTTATGAAAAGGGCACCCGCACTTTCATAACGGCGGATACCTATGGCGCGGGCCGCGCTGACACTCTGCTGGGCACGGCGCTGAAGGGCGTGGACCGCAGCAGCTACTGCCTGACCGGCATCGTGGGCCACGACTTCTACGGCGGCCTTCGCGCCGGTGCCAAGGGCTACCCCCGCTTCACTGAGCCCGGGCTGCGCGACGCCAGCGACTACGCCAGCTACCTGCAGATGGCGACGGAGAAATCCCTGGAACGCTGCGGAGTGGACAAGTTTGACCTCCTCCTGCTGCACAACCCTGACACCGTCGGCTACAGCAGCGCCGAGGTGTGGGAGGGCTTCCGCCTTCTCAAGGAAAAGGGCCTGACCGAGCGGCTCGGCATTGCTCCTGGACCTGCCAACGGCTTCACGCTCGACATCATCCACTGCTTTGAGAAGTTCGGTGATCTGATCGACTGGGCCATGATCATTCTGAACCCCTTCGAGCCCTGGCCGGGCCAGCATGTGCTGGCGGCAGCTCGCAAGCACCAGATCAAGCTCCTCGCCCGCGTGGTGGACTTCGGCGGCATCTTCCATGATGACGTGAAGCCGGGCCACAAGTTCAAGGACGGGGACCACCGCAGCTACCGCGCGGCGGGCTGGGTGGAGGAAGGCAATGCGAAGCTCGAAAAAGTGCGCCCCATTGCAGAGAAGTATGGCCTGACCATGCTCCAGCTCTCTGCCATCTGGGACCTTTCCCAGGAGCCTGTGCGCAGCGTTGTGCCGACTCTCATCCAGGAAGCGGGCGAAGGTGCCAAGACCATCGAAGCCAAGGCGGATGAGTTGGCGGCCCTGCCTGACCTCACCTTCACGGCGGAAGAAGTGAAGGAAATCGCCGCCATCGGCGACAACACGGGCTGCATGAAGCTGAAAGGGGCCAGTGAGCGCCATGAAGGCCAGGATGCCCGCCCGGACGAATGGCCGATGCGCGAAGAGCTGCTGGAAGTGGCCGGCCGCTGGAATCTGGGCAGCTCCTGGAAGTGGTGAGAAGGATGGGTTATGCGTTAGGAGTTAAGGGTAATGAGTTAAGAGTTATGAGGTGAGGGAGCCAGACATGCAGGGTTGCATTGCTCCTCATCACCCCTAACTCTTAACATCTAACCTCCCCCCTTTCCCCGGATGCCCCTACCCTTCTTCCGCGTTCTCCCGTTCGTTTTTGGGCTCTTTGCCCTGCTAGCTTGCCCATCCTCCGCCACCGCCGAAATGCGCGGAGCGTGGGTGGCATCAGTGCACAACCTGAACTTCCCGTCCCGTGCGGGTCTCTCCGCCGGGGCCCAGCAGGCGGAGATCCGCCGGATCGTGGAGCTGGCGGCCTCGTGCAATTTGAACTCGCTGATGGTGCAGGTGCGGCCGGAGGGGGATGCCCTCTACCGTTCACGGCTCGAACCCTGGAGCCGCTTTCTCACGGGGACCCAGGGTTCTGACCCCGGCTACGACCCCCTCGCGACTTTCATCGCGGAGGGCCGTGCCCGCGGCATCGCCATCCACGCGTGGATCAATCCCTACCGCGCCGCGACGGGCAAAGGTGGGCGGGCAGACAATCACATCACACGCACACTTCCTAATTCGGTGCGTCGCGTGGGCTCCATGCTCTGGATGGACCCGGGCGATCCGGCCGTGCGGCAGCACGTGGTCCGGGTGGTGGAGGATATCGTGCGTCGCTACGCTGTGGGCGGAGTGATTCTGGACGACTACTTCTACCCCTACCCGGGGACGGGTCTGCCTCGTGGCACCTTCCCTGACGACAATACCTATGGTCGCTACCAGGCGGGCGGCGGCAATCTCCAGCGGGCTGACTGGCGGCGTGAGAACGTCAACACGCTCATTCGCGAGCTGCACACGGTGGTTCACGCGAATCGCAAAGGGGCCTGGTTTGGCGTGAGCCCCTTCGGCATTTACCGGCCCAACGTCCCACGTGGAGTGGAGGCTCAGCTCGACCAGCTTACGGAGCTCTACTCCGATCCCGTGGCCTGGCTCCGTGAAGGGTCGGTGGACTACCTCTCCCCCCAGCTCTACTGGGCGGATGCGGGACCGCAGAGTTATTCCTCGCTCCTCGGCTGGTGGCGCAGTGGCAGCA
>JBGGMQ010000762.1:0-7286 GCA_041287975.1 Verrucomicrobium sp.
GAGTAGCCCAAAATGGCATTCATGGGTGTGCGGATCTCGTGGCTCATGTTGGCCAGGAACTCCGACTTGGCTTTGTTGGCTGCCTCGGCGGCAGCCTCCGCTTCTTTGCGGATGACCACTTCATTCAGGAGCACGGCATGCGCATGGCGGATCTCGGCAGCACGTCGGGCCAGGGCCCAGAGATGCCCCGCCAGCAGGATTGTGATCACACTGCCTGCGACGAAGACAACGCCTGACATGGCGTCAGAGCGCGTGTGGGAAAAAGACGTGGTCGGCTCAAAGGAGAGAGCCCAGCGGCGGCCCGCCACATCCAGAGTCGTATCCCAGGTCGGCCCGTTCTCCCGCCGCGTCCCCTGCTGCATGTGAATCAGATGGCCATCCGCGAGGTCTTTCACCGTCAGGAGAAGCTCACGCTTGCTCGCCTGTCGCAGTGACATCTCCACCATGTCACCGATCCGGAACACCGCCGTGGCAAAACCCTGGAGATTTTGCCTTCGCTCAGCCACGCTGCCGGAGGGCCCCCGATACAGCGGCTCAAACACCAGGAATCCCTGTTGTGAGCCAGGCTCCTGCGCCAGCCTGATAGGGGCGGTAGCCGTGGCTTGGCCAGTGTCCCGGGCTTGTTCTAGAGCCGCTCTCCGTACTGGCTCAGAACTCACATCAAAGCCGAGGGCTTGAGCATTCCTCTGCAAGCTCTCAAGGAAGAATACAGGAAAATACTCGTCCCGAATCTGGGCGGGGACCATCACCCCGGGGGATTTCTCTTCGGTAAAATGAAACTGGGCAAAGCCTTCCTGACGGGCCCTCTCCTCCCACTTGCCGCGATCAGACCCAGGCACTCTGGGGTCCCAGGCAAGAGCTTGCAATTCCGGTTGTCTGCCCAGAGCTTCATTGACGAAGACGCCAAATTCCTCCCGCGACACCTCCCCTTTCCTCGCGACATAAAATGCCACCATGGCGTGGAGAACCTCCATGGACCGCAGCACTTGCGCACGGAGCAACTCCGCCCGATCCTGGCCTAAACGACGCACCTCCTCCTCCCAACCCCGGCGGGTTCCCTTGGCCAGAGCCCCTGTCACCCAAGCCGTAAGAGCCAACCCCAAGGCCAGAGCAACGAGAGCAGGTACTTTGGCGGGAGTAGGTGGCGGGACAGGATCGGGCATGGGAAAGCGCTGCCGCCTAAAGAAGCACTGTCCGTGCCATTTTACCCGCAGGTGCCACTTCCCGTCCGATCTCCGAGAAAGGAACCATCACCATGAAAACGACACCGACCACTGCTGAGGGCTTTACCGACACTCTGCCGTCCAAACACGAGAAGCAGGAGAAAAGTCCTGTCGCGAAGGAAAACGACGAGCTGGCTACGGCTGCCGAGCAGGACGAACCCCTGCATCGCAAAGAAGACTCGACCCAAGGAGACGAAGGAGTGGATTGAAAATGAGTTTTCGCTGAAAACTTCAAACTGAAAACTTCATCACGCCATCAGCCCCTTCACCAAGTGCCCATGCACATCCGTCAGTCGATAACGGCGACCTTGGAACTTGTAGACGAGCTTTTCGTGATCCACACCCAGCAGGTGAAGGATTGAGGCATGGAAGTCGTGGATGTGGACACCGTCCTTCACGATGTTGTAGCCAAACTCACACGTCTCCCCATGGACGCTGCCGGCTTTGACGCCAGCGCCTGCCATCCAGACGCTGAAGCACCGGGGATGGTGATCCCGCCCGAAGTTCGGCTGAATCTTGCCCTGGCAGTAATTGGTGCGACCAAACTCACCTCCCCACACTACCAGGGTGTCGTCCAGCAAGCCACGCTGCTTGAGGTCTTTGACGAGGGCAGCAGCGGGTTGGTCCGTCTCTTTGCAGAGCTTTGGCAAGGCGCTGGGAAGTCCACCATGGTGGTCCCAGTCCTGATGGTAGAGTTGGATGAAACGCACACCCTTCTCTGCCAGGCGGCGCGCTTGAAGGCAATTGGCGGCAAAGGTGCCAGGAGTTTTCACGTCAGGGCCGTAACTGTCCAGGATGTGCTGGGGTTCATCCGAAGTGTCTGTCACATCCGGAATGCTCGACTGCATGCGGTACGCCATCTCATAGTGGGCGATCCGGCTCTGAATCTCCACGTCAGGAGTGAGCTCCATCTGATGCTCATTCAGCTCCCGGAGCCGATCCAGCATGTTCCGGCGGCTGGCATCACTTAC
This sequence comes from Verrucomicrobium sp., assembly GCA_041287975.1. Lineage (GTDB taxonomy): Bacteria > Verrucomicrobiota > Verrucomicrobiia > Verrucomicrobiales > Verrucomicrobiaceae > Verrucomicrobium. Next base: position 2,195 of record JBGGMQ010000762.1, read on the forward strand.
GCCTTCGGGGTTACCCAGATACAGCACTGGATCTGCGGCGGCCCGGAAAAGGACGCCTTGGTGCTTCGTGGGCAGGAAGCCACTACCCCACAAATGAGCACCGAGCGGCTGGCCGCCCTTCCCTTTGGTGATGAGGACGACGAAAGACGGGAGATTGGCATTGTCCTGACCGAGACCGTAGCTGAGCCATGCCCCCATGCTGGGACGGCCTGCAATCTGGGATCCCGTCTGCAAGAAGGTCACGCCCGGCCCGTGATTGATCGCTTCCGTGTACATGGAGCGAACCACGCAGATGTCACCCGCAATCTCGGCCGTGTGAGGGAGAAGCTCGCTCACCCATGTGCCTCCGGGGCCATGCTGCCCAAACTTGAAGGGTGAACCTACGAGAGGAATGGAGGACTGGTTGCCGGACATCCCGGTCAGCCTCTGTCCTCCGCGCACCGAGTCCGGCAGCTGCTGGCCATGCCGCTCATTGAGAAGCGGCTTGTAGTCGAAGAGATCCAGCTGCGAGGGCCCGCCAGACATGAAGAGGTAGATGATGCGCTTCGCCTTGGGTGCGAAATGCGGGGCTCCCAATACCCCCTTTTCTGATTCGGAAGGTGCAGCAGCGCTGGAGTCTTTGGCCAGCATCTCTGCCAGTGCCACGCCACCCATACCCATGCCGAAGCGATTGAGGAACTCTCGCCGGTTGAAAAACGGGTGGGAAGATGGAGGGAGGTTGGGGGACATGTTGAGCAATCGCGTTACCGTTTCACCACACACACATCATGGTTGAGGAGGACTTGTGCCAGCACCGTCGCCGCGGCGGCCTCTGGGGCAGGAATGTCGATGTCACGCGGAGCGTTCCCATTCCCCAGCAGTGCCCAGGCTTCCTTGGGTTGTTTCCTGAAAACCTCAAGCTGTTCCGTGTAGAGCTGGCGGGCAATGGACCGTTCGCGTTCATCGGGCCTGCGGCTGAGGCAAGTGAGAAAGCCAGCCTCTATCATTCCCTCCAGATTGCCAGCATGCTCGCGGTGAAGCTTCTCCCCTAGAACACGGGCGGCCTCCACGAACTGGGTGCCATTCAGCAGGATCAAAGCTTGCAGGGGCGAGTCCGTTCGTTCCCTCTTCGCCGAGCAGACGGCACGACGAGGCGCATCAAACGCCAGCAGAGCCGGTGGCGGGCTGGTACGCCGCCAGTTGGTGTAGAGGCTGCGACGGTACACACCCTGGCCACCGCTGGGCTTTGCTGGCTTGAAGGCCTCCTCCATTTCATAGGGATTCACCGGTGGCCCACCCAGTTGCGGGGAAAGCAGACCGCTCGCGGCCAGCGCATTGTCCCGGATCATCTCCGCTGGCAACCGGAAACGGGGACCACGCGCCAGCCATTGATTGTCCGGATCTTCGGTCATCATCTCCAGGCTGCCAATGCTCTGCTGACGGTAAGTTTTGGAGAGGACGATGGTCTTGAGCAGGGCTTTCACGTCCCAACCCGAATCCATGAATCGACCTGCCAGCCAGTCGAGCAGTTCGGGATACAGAGGGCGCTCTCCCTGGCTGCCGAAATCTTCCGCGGTCTTCACCAGTCCCCTGCCATAGAGATTGAGCCACAGGCGGTTCACTGTCACTCTGGCGAACAGTGGGTTCTGCCGGTTGGTAAGCCACTGCGCCAGCCCCAGTCGATTCCGCGGGAGATCCTTGGGGAAGGGCGGCAATGCCTCAGGCGTGTTGGCAGATACTTCCTCCCTGGGTTGAGTGTACTCGCCGCGGAAGAGGACAAAAGCCTTCTTGGGCTGCGGAAGTTCCTTCATCACCATGATCTCCTTCCCGGCATCCTGCAGTGCATACCAAGCGGCCCGGGCCTCTGCCAGCGCAGCCCGCGTCTTCTTCACCTCTTCGTTCGCCGTATTCAGGAAATATTCCCGCCACGCTTCAGAATCTTGAGCCGTTGATTCTGCACTCGCCGTCCCTTGAACGAGCCAACCGGCTTCCAAGGCGCTCAATTCGCGACCAAACACCCGAAAATCATCAATGAGTCCGTCTTTGAACCCTCGATCACGGAAGCGTTCCCCGATGGAGATATTCTCGTGACCGCCTCCGGTGATCTCCTTGGTCAACCCGTCGCGGACCACATCGACTACTGCTGGCTTGCCGTTCACAAAGATGCGCAATCCCTCTGCCTTGCTGGAACCGTCACTGCTCACCACCACATGCACCCATTCATTGAGCGGCACTGTCGCTTGATCCCGGATGGAGATCGCGTTGCCGGGCCAGAAATGGATCAGGGACCACTTGAGACGTCGGTCTTCAATGAGCATTTCATAGCCCCTGCTGGCAGCATCCGTCGAAGCTTGGGAGCGGTGAAAAACCACCGCCCGGTCTTTCTTGTCAGGCGTCTTCATCCAGAGGCTGATCGAGAAGGGCTCATGCCGCTTGAAGTTGCCCAAGCCTAGATCCAAAGCGTCGTCGCCCGTGAATTTGATGGCTTTCCCGCTCCTGCCATCCTCCAGGGTGTTGGCCCCTTTAACCACGGCAGGCTGGTCCTTGGTCACCTCATTGGGTGATTTGCCACCTTCAAGGATGTCAAAAGAGAAGCGCGCCAGTTCATTAGGCATTTCACCAGCTTTGGGTGCGCTCTTCACCCATGAACTGAAGGCCTCCTGCTGCTGACTTTTCACCTTGGTCAGTTCTGTTTCCAACGCCGCCACCTTCGCAGCAGCAGTGTCCAACTTTACCTTGGCAGGAGCATCCGCTAGCACCAAGGCTGGAGTGGGTGCAGAGGGGGTGAAGTAAGAGTAGAGACCTGCTTCATCGATGTTCTGGAAGAAGGCGAACAGAGAGTAGTAATCTCGATGGGTGATCGGGTCATACTTGTGATCATGGCAGCGGGCACACTCCATGGTCAACCCCAGAAAAGCTGTCGAGAAAGTCTGAATACGGTCTGCCACGTATTCCACCCGGTATTCTTCTTCCACGCTTCCGCCTTCGGACTCCTGTTGATGCAGGCGATTGAAAGCCGTGGCCATCACCTGTTCATCTGTGGGGTTGGTCAGCAAATCTCCCGCAATCTGCCAGGTGACAAACTGGTCATATGGCAGATTCTCATTGAAGGCCTTGATCACCCAGTCGCGCCACGGCCACACCTCGCGCTCACGGTCCACTTGAAAGCCATAGCTGTCCGAGTATCGCGCCATGTCCAGCCAGTCCACGGCCATGCGCTCCCCGTAGTGCTTCGACTGGAGAAGTCGGTCCACGAGTCGTTCGTAGGCCTGAGGCTGGGAGTCATTCACGAACGCTTCCACTTCAGAAGGCTGGGGTGGAAGCCCCGTAAGATCAAACGAGAGTCGTCGGATCAATGTCTCCCGATTCGCCTCCGGCTGAAACTGCAGACCGCGCGACTGCAATCCCCTGGCAACCAGGATATCGATTGCGGACTCCTCCTGCTGCAGCGGCAGTTGCAGAGCCACTGGCTTCACTGGCACAAATGACCAGTGGGCCTGATATTCTGCCCCCTCGGCAATCCAGCGTTTTAAGAGTGCTCGATCGGCATCCGTAAGATGCCGGTTGCTCTTGGGAGGCGGCATCAGGTCATCGGACTCATGGGTGAAAATCCGCTCTATGAGGGAACCTTTGCCGGGTTCGCCAGGAATGATCGCACCTTCCTTGATGGCCTCTTCCCGTTTGTCGAGCCGCAGCCCCGCTTCCCGCGTCGCGGAATCTGGCCCATGGCAGTAGAAGCAGTTTTCGCTCAAGATGGGCCGGATGTCCCGGTTGAACTGCACGCGCTCAACGGTCGGCTCCGCCGCCCTGGCCGCATTGCCAAGGATCAAGATAATGAGAATGGAACGTGCGAGCTTCATGGAACTTCCTTCAACAGGCAGCAATGGCAGCCCGCGGATGAATTGGGACATCAAACTATCTCACAGGCGATCACGCCACGATGCCCTTCACAACATTCCCGGCCACGCCTGTCAGCCGCATGTCCAGCCCCTGAAACTTCACCGTCATACGTTTATGATCGATGCCGAGGAGGTGCAGCATGGTGGCATGCAGATCATGCACCGGCACCACGTTTTCCACCGCGCGATAGCCGAGTTCATCGGTCGCACCATAGGTGCCTGGCTTCACGCCACCTCCTGCCATGGCCACACTGAAGGCCAGGATGTGGTGATCGCGACCCGTCCCCTGCCCCATGGGCGTGCGGCCGAATTCCCCACCCCAAAGCACCAGCGTATCATCCAGCAGTCCCCGCTGTTTTAGATCCTTGATGAGCGCAGCACTCGCCTGGTCCACGTCCTTGGCAGATGACTTCATACCGTCGACGATGCCACCATGGTGGTCCCAGGCCCGATGGTAGAGCTGGATCATACGGACCCCGCGCTCTGCCATGCGCCGCGCCAGAAGACAGTTGCTGGCGAAGCTTCCGTCTCCGGGTTCCTTCACTCCATACATCTCCAGCGTCTCCTGGGATTCGCTCTTCATGTCGGTAAGCTCCGGTACCGAGGTCTGCATGCGAAACGCCATCTCATACTGGGAGATGCGCGTTTGGATCTCCGGATCCACCCGGTCCTCCGCCAGGAAGCCATTCATGCGTTTGATCTCCTCCACCACCTGCCGCTGCGTGCTCTGGCACACGCCCTCCGGGCTTCCCAGGTAATGAACCGCGTCACCTTTGGAGTTGAAGAGAATGCCTTGAAACTTGCTGGCGAGAAAGCCGCTGGACCACTGCCGTGCCGAGATGGGCTGCTGCCCGGTCTTGCCCGCAGATGTCAATACCACGAACCCAGGCAGCTCCTCCGTTTCACAGCCGAGTCCGTAAAGCAGCCATGAGCCCATGCTCGGCCTTCCCTTGATGATGGACCCGCTGTTCATGAAAGCATGAGCCGTATCATGATTGATCTGCTCCGTCTGCATGGAGCGGACAATGCACAACTCATCCGCCACCCCTGCCATGTGGGGGAACAGGTCAGAGATCTCATTCCCGGTTTCACCATGCCGGGCGAAGCTGCAAAAAGCCCCGCGCGCCTTCAATTCAGCCCCCTGGAGCTGCGCCAGTTGCTGCCCTTTGGTGAAGGACTCGGGAAACGCCTTCCCATCCAGATCCTTCAGCACC
>JBGGMQ010000763.1:0-3176 GCA_041287975.1 Verrucomicrobium sp.
CTGAAAACTCTTCCGTCAGATCCACATTCCCGCAGGAATGATGGCGTCTTTCGGGATCACCACAATGCCGTCGCGGATGTAGTACAGACCCTCTGGGTGGTCGAAGTTCTCCGGCTTGTCCTTCGGCGTGATGACCGCGCCATCACCGACGTGCACGTTTTTGTCGATGATCGCCCGCTCGATCTTGCAACGGCGGCCAATGCCGGTGGCGGGGCGGTTCACGGGGCAGTTCACCGCCCCAGAGTAGTAGTCGGCACCCATGATGATGCAGTCCTTGATGGAGCTTTCCGCCTCCACCACGGTCCGCACCCCGAGAATGCTGTTTTCAATGCGGGCCTCTGAGAGAATACACCCGTCGGAGAGTAGGGCACGATGGATGCTGCCGCCGTTGATCTTCGTGGCAGGCAGGAAGCGCGCATGTGTGTAGATCGGGGCCTGCGAGTCAAAGAAGTCGTACTGCGGCACCACCGAGCAGAGATCGAGGTTCGCCTCGAAGAAGCTGCGGATGGTGCCGATGTCCTCCCAGTAGCCCTGGAAGGGATAACTCAGCACCTTGGAGTTTTTGATCGCCTCAGGGATGATGTGCTTGCCGAAATCGACGAAGTCATTGTCCAGCGCGGAGATCAACGCCGCCCGGTTGAACACATAGATGCCCATGCTGGCCTCGAAGTGACTCGTGTTCTCGTCAAGCTTCAGCTCCCGCACTGTTTCTGCTGGCATGGCCAGAGACTGGAGGATGGCAGGGTCCTTGGGCTTTTCCACAAAGTTGCGGATTCGGCCATCTGCATCCGTTTGCATGATGCCGAAGCTCTTCGCCCTCTCTTCATCGACCGGGATGGTGGCGATTGTGATGTCCGCGCCATGCTGGATGTGACGGCTCAGCACTTTGCGGAAATCCATGCGGTAGAGCTGGTCACCGCTCAGGATGAGGAAGTACTCGTACTTGCCCTGGGTGAAGTTGCGCAGGTTCTGTCGCACCGCATCTGCCGTCCCCTGATACCACGCTTCGCCATCGGGAGTCTGTTGAGCTGCCAGAATTTCCACAAATCCGTGACTGAAAAGGTCAAATTTGTAAGCTCTGCTAATGTGACGGTTCAGTGAGGCGCTGTTGTACTGGGTCAGCACATACACCTGACGCACACCACTGTTGATGCAGTTGCTGATGGGAATATCCACCAGACGGTATTTCCCTGCGAGAGGGACCGCCGGCTTGGCTCGGTCCTTGGTAAGTGGGAAAAGCCGGGTACCAGCACCCCCACCCATAATGATTCCGAGAGTATTGCGATTGAGAAGCGCTTCAGTCTCGAAGCGGTTCACGGGTTGAGCAGCGGCGGCCATGCGTCGAATTTTCCTGAAACAAGGTATTCGGGCAAGCGTTTCCTTCGCCGTCTTATGACAAAGCTTCCTATAACCTGTCCCACCGTTCTTTTAGGAGCGGTGCTCACCCTTCCGCTGACCGTGTCTGCCAAGGTGGACTTTAAAACGGAGATCCTACCTGTGCTGGAGCAGAAATGCTTGAAGTGCCACAGTGCCCCCAAAGAGGAAAATGGCAAAATGGTCAACCCCAAGGCGGGTCTCCGTCTGGATGCCGCCTGGGCCATGCTCAAAGGTGGCGAAAGCAAGCGCCCCTCCCTGGTGCCCAAGGACCTCGCCAAGAGCTACATGTATGAGGTGGTGAACCTGCCGAAGGACGACGACAGCTTCATGCCACCCAAAGGCGATCCGCTCACTCCTGCCGAGATCACCAAACTGAAAACATGGATCGAAGAGGGGGGCGACTTCGGCGGCTGGGAAGGCAATCTCGTGGGCAAACCCGCAGATCCAGGTGCCGTGGCCAAGGCCCCGCCGAAAGACCGGGAGCATGAACTCCTCTACAAAGCGTTGTCTGAGGGGCTCCAGCCTGCCTCGGCTGAAGTCTTGAAAAAGGCCAAGGATGCCGGAGCGCAAGCGAGTGCCCTCATGGTCAACAGTCCGCTGCTCCGCGTCGATTTCCTGACCGGGGTGAGCCGCTGCGATGATGCCAGCATCCAAAACCTGCTGGTACTGAAGGAAAACGTCGCTCACCTGGATCTGGCCCGCACCAACGTCACCGACGTTGCGCTCCAAACCCTGGCGCAATTCCCCCGTCTCACCCGCCTGGACCTGCGCAAGACCAAGGTCACCGACAAAGGCGTCGAGTCTCTCACCGCCCTGAAGCATCTGACCTACCTGAATCTTTACGGAACCGAGATTACGGATGCCAGTCTGACGGCCTTGGCGGGGATGAAGACCCTTCGCAATCTTTACCTCTGGGAGACCAAGGCGACTGAGCCCGCCGTAGCGAAGTTGAAGGCCGCCCTGCCTCAGACGGAAATCGTTCACGATGTGGAGATTGCTGCCCCTGAAGGCGCTGCAGCGGGCGAAGAGAAAATGGGCAAAAAGAAGAAGAACAAATAGGCCGGCCTGGCTGCGGCGAACGGACGGTTGTGTTTCGATAGACTTGCAGGATCGTGCACACGTATCCTGTGAGTCTTCATTATGAAAATACGCCGCAAACTCCCTCTCCTCCCGGCTGCATTTTTTGCCATCTGTGTATCTGCCCTCGCCATCCATTTGGGAGTGATGGCCCAGGAAAGCCCCTCTCCCGCCCCAGCCCCAGAGGCACCAAAGGTAGCGCCAGCCAAATCCGCAGAGCCCAAGCCTGCGGAAGCTGCGCCCGTTCCGGTGGCCTCAAGTCCTACGCCCGCTCCCGACACTACGCCAGAGCCCCCTCTGGTGACGAAGCGAAAACCCAAGATTGAAGATTTCGTTCTGCCTCCCCGGGTGAAGCCGGCCCCCATCCGGCAGGGCGAGTTCACGGGTAAAGTCGTCGTCCTGCCCATCGGTGAGGAGGATCTCATCACCCCGGCACGGTTTGAATACATGTCCCGCACCATGCAGCGCGCCACGGAAGAGGGCGCGGAAGCCGTGGTGTTCGATCTGGACACCCCTGGCGGCCTGGCCTGGCAAACCACCACCGTGGTGATGAAGGACCTCCAGAAGCTCACGCCCAAAAGCGTCGCCTTCGTGAATCCCCGCGCCATTTCTGCTGGCGCGATCATCGCCATGGCCACGGACTCCATTTACATGAGCCCCGCCAGCAGCATCGGCGCGGCGACCCCCATCTCCGGTGGTGGCGAGAAAATGGATGATGCCGA
>JBGGMQ010000764.1:0-6515 GCA_041287975.1 Verrucomicrobium sp.
CCCGCAAGAAGGCGGCGCCGGCGCCGGCCCCGCTCCAGACCGCCCTCGTTTTCCCCGTCGTGAAGGCGGCTACGAGCGTCGTGAAGGTGGTGGTGGTGGCGGCGGATACGGCGGCGGCTTCAAGAAGCGCCGTCCCTTCAACGGACCACGTGAAGGCTCCTAGGCTGTCCGCGAGCTAGTTTCCAGTTCTAAGGAATCAAAGTGTTTCCGCCTTCCACCTGTGTGGTTGGCGGATTTTCTTTGGTGATCATGCGCTGCTCCATGGACGCCAGCTTGCGCTCCACGGCTTCCAGCTTTTTGAGGACCTGCTGCATGCTGTTTTCCTCCCGCTCTGCTTCTCTTCTGAGGACCATGGAGGAGAGATAGGCCGTCAGCGTCCCAAAGAGTCCAATGCCGGTGATCATAAGACAGGCAGCCACCATACGCCCTTGGGGAGACACCGGGTAGTGGTCCCCATACCCCACCGTGGTCATGGTCACGAGAGCCCACCAGAAAGCGTCCTGCACTGTCTGGATGTTGGCACCCGGCATCCCTTTCTCAAAGTGGAGCATCGCCATCGCACCCACATCCACGAGAAGGAAGCAGCCAAACAAAACACTCAGCAGCAAGCTCTGGGCGTGACTCTGCCGCAGCACCATCAAGATCTGCCGGCCAGAACGGATGATGCGCAAGATGCGGAACACCCGGAAAAAGCGGCCCCAGCGAAAGATGTCCAGCGAGGGGATGCTGGAGATGAAGTCGATCCAGCCCCACTTCAAATAAGCCAGACGGCTGGGCGCAGTGGCGAGACGGTAGAAGAAGTCCCCCAGAAAAATGAAGCACATCAGGTTGTCCGTGAGGTTCAGCGCCCAACGGATGTCGGTATCCAACTCCAGGATCATCTCCACCAGGAGCGCCAGCAGCAGGTAGACGGAGAGCAGCGCCAGCACGAGGTCCCAAGGCCGTAACTGACCTTCCCCGTGAGCGGTACTGGAGGCACTGGCACTCATGACCTGGGTGTTCTAAAAGCAGAGACCACCATGCCCAACCCCCCCACCACGAAGAGAAGAGGAAACCAGATGGAGTATAGGGGCGCCCGGCTGCCCTGCTTGAGGATGGCAGTCTGGGGATGCTCCGGGTTCACGTAGCAGGTCACCAGCTTGCCCGCGGGGAACTCCTTCAGGAGCGCTGTCGGTTTGTCGAGCTTGTTGGAAGGGCCGTCCACTCGCTCGATCCCCCTGCCGGTGTAGGTCTCACCCACCAACGTGTAGCGATAGTGAATCTCCGGCTTGTAGCTGAGCGGCGAGTGCGGCGAGGGGCGGTCGGTGATCAGCTGCGAACTGATGATCACCGCCTCCACGGGCGTCCAGTGGCGGGTCATCTCCGCCTTCTGGAAGGCGTACCAGAGCACGGCGGTGGCCACGCTGCCCATCAGAACGAGGGACAGGCCAAGGGCCACTTTGATCGCGCGCGCTCCGGTGGTGGAAGTCATGCTGGATGGTGCCGCGGTTGCCCGCTCTGTCGAGAGCAAGATGTGCGGCGAAACGCGCTCCAGGAGAAAAAAATCATGCACATCGGCATCGTGCCCGCTAGGGTGCAAATTCATCCTGTTTTACGCCGTCCTATCTCCATGCCCTTCCCTCGTGCGACCACAGTCCGCTGGATTCTTGAGCCCGCTGAACCCGGGGCTGTGGAGTCACTCCAGCAGGGCGGATGGGGAGCGGCACTCCCACCCTTGATGGTGCGCCTGCTGGCACAGCGTGGCCTGGCCAGTGAGACCGCGGCCAAGGCATTCCTGCAACCCAAACTGGCGGAACTGGGCGACCCTTTTGTCCTGCCCCAGATGCAGGAGGCGGTGGATCGCATCCTCATGGCGGTGGATCGCCGTGAAGAGGTCGTGCTCTATGGCGACTACGACGTGGATGGAGTGACATCCCTCACCCTGATGACGCTGGTGCTGCAAGCCTATGGCCTGCGCCCCCATGCCTTTCTCCCCCTGCGCATGGAGGAGGGCTACGGCTTGAGCCTGGAAGGCCTGCAGCGCTGTTTTGAGGAGCATGGCAAGCCCGCATTGCTCATCGCGCTGGACTGTGGGACCGTGTCCGTGGTGGAATCGATCTGGCTCCAGGATCAAGGCGTGGACTGCATCATCGTGGATCACCATGACCCGGCAGAAACGCGCCCGGTGTGCACAGCCCTGGTCAATCCCAAAGTGGATGGCAACCTCACCTACTTCTGCACGGTCGGACTCGTCTTCAAGCTGGCGCACGCGTTGCTCAAAGCGCGTCGCATCGATGGATTCGACCTGCGCGAGCACTTGGATCTGGTGGCGATGGGGACGGTGGCGGACCTCGTCCCGCTCCGGGAGGAGAACCGGGCGCTGGTGCGCAAAGGGCTGGAGAAGCTCGCGAACACCCGTCGCACTGGCCTGTGTGCCCTCAAGCAGATCGCGGGTCTCGATGGCTTCATCCAAGCCCACCACATTGGTTTCCGCCTCGGGCCTCGTTTGAATGCTGCGGGCCGGCTGGATACTGCGCAGACCGCGCTGGATCTGCTCCTCTGTGAAGATCCCCAAACCGCCCGCGAGTGCGCAGAGTTGCTGGACGCCCACAACCGGGAGCGGCAGGAGGTGGAGATGACGGCGCAGCGGGAAGCGCAGGCCATGATGGCCACTGACCCGGCCCTGTGCGAGACGGCCTGCATCGTCCTGGGCTCCCGTTCCTGGCATCAAGGCGTGGTGGGCATCGTGGCATCCCGCCTCATGCGGGATCATCACCGCCCCACCCTGCTGCTGGCCTTCGGGGATGATGGCAATGGCAAAGGCAGCGGTCGCAGCGTCACGGGCATCTCCCTGGTGGCAGCGCTGGATCAATGCCGGAGCCTGCTCATCAAAGGTGGCGGGCACCCCATGGCGGTGGGCGTCTCCCTTCGCGAAGAGAATCTGGCCGCTTTCCGGGACGGAATGAGCGCCGCCGTGGAGGCGCAGATCACGTCGGATGAACTGTCCCCCCGGCTCCATCTGGCCGCCGAGATCACCCTGGCGGATCTCAACCCCAACTTCCTGGAGCAGTACACACTCCTCGAACCCTTCGGCATGGGCAACCCGGAACCCATCTTCCTCTGCCGCAACATGGAGCCCCTGCTGCCGGGTCAGGTGTTGAAAGAGAAGCACTGGAAAATCACCCTCCGCGAGGGCGGCCAGTCACGGCCCGCCATGTGGTTCAATGCCCCCATCAAAGAAACCCCGCCCCCCCCCTGGGACGTGGCCATGAAAGTGCAGCGCCACGTCTGGCGCGGCCAGGAATCGTGGCAGTTGATGATCTGCGAAGTGCGCGCAGCGGAAAGAGCGTGAAAGGGGGAAGAGGAGCTGAGAAATTTAACCACAGAGGCACAGAGAACACAGAGGAATGATTTTTTAGACAGAATTAACGGAATTAGCAAAATTGAGTTTCGAACTACGGATTCTGATCGCAGAAACGACCGTCCAGAAGCTAAACCCCAATTCCGTAAATATTGTTAATTCTGTCTAACTTCAGTTTCAGTCTCTGTGTTCTCTGTGCCTCTGCGGTTAATCCGATTTGTACAATTGTGACCCATTTCAATCCTTTGTCCTGTCCGCGCTTCAAATGAAGTGGACGAGGCCAGCACGAGAGCCATGCTGGCAGGGTTATGTTTGATCTCCAAGTCAACGGATACGCAGGCACGGACTTTAATCGCGATGGCCTTACGGCAGAGGCGCTGCATCATGCTTGCGCCTGCTTGAAGGAGGACGGGGTGTCTGGCATCCTGGCCACGATCATCACGGATGAACTTCCGGCGATGGAGAACCGGCTGAGCACCCTCGCGACGCTTCGCGCGGCGGATCCGCTCGCGCAGGAGATCATCGCTGGCTTTCACATTGAAGGGCCCTTCATCAATGTGGAAAAAGGTTACGTGGGCGCACACCCGCCCCATGCGGTTAAACCTGCGACTGTGGAGAATGCGAAGCGTCTCTGCGACGCCGCCCAAGGCCTCACGAAACTGGTGACGCTGGCCCCCGAGAATGACGCCAGTTTCGTCACCACCGCGTGGCTCACCGCGCAAGGCATCTGCGTCTCCGCCGGTCACTGCAATCCTTCGCTGGAGGTCCTGAAAGAATCCACGGAACACGGGCTCAAGATGTTCACGCACGTGGGCAACGGCTGTCCCATGCTCATGCACCGGCACGACAACATCGTGCAGCGCGCCCTCAGTCTCCGCGACCGCCTCTGGCTTTGCTTCATCCCTGACGGAGTCCACATTGAGTTCTTCGCACTGCAGAACTACCTGCGGGCCGCCGGCATCGAGCGCAGCATCTTTGTCACTGATGCCATCTCTGCCTCCCGGTTGGGTCCGGGGAAATTCACGCTGGCAGGTTGGGACATTGTCATTGGTGAAGACCTCGTCGCCCGCTCCCCTGACGGCTCCCATTTCGTGGGCTCCACCGTCACCTGGCCCCGCATTCAGGAGAACAATGAGATGCACCTGAAGCTGAGTGCTGCGGATCTGGACACGCTGACGGTGGAGAATCCGCGCAAGGCTTTGGGGTGGTAGGTGTGGGTGTGAATTGGCCGTTGCAAACCGTGAAGTGATACTCTAGTATCACTTTCATGAGAACCGAGCTCGTGACGACTCTCAAGCGTAAAGCAACGGATTTGATCAGCGAGGTGACTGCGGATCACCAACCGGTGTTAATCACTCAACATGGTCTGCCTGCAGCCTACCTGGTTGACGTGGCCACATTTGACGCCATGGAGACGAGGCTCCAGTTGCTGGAAGGTATAGCCAAGGGTGAAAAAGCCATCCAGGAAGGTCGGACTGTCAGCCACAAAGAAGCAAAAAGCCGACTCTCCCGATGGTTCGAATAGTCTGGGCCGAACCAGCCCTTCAGGACCTGGAGCAAATTGCCGACTATATCGCGCTGGACAATCCACTCGCTGCGAAAAGGCTAGTGCAACGCACCTTCAAGGAGGTCGATATGCTCCGCACATTTCCGGAATTGGGCGCAACGCCTCATGATCTCCCGGATTCTCGCTACCGGCATTTGGTGGTCAACCCGCTTCGAATATTTTACAGAGTCTCAGGTAACACCGTCTTTATAGTTTACGTCATGCGGGCGGAGAGGCTGCTCAGGAAAGATGATCTCGAATCCATAGACAGCTAGAGGTCTCGCCCATTTTGTTCATACCCTCGAACCACACCGGCACCGCGACGTCCCAGGAACCGGCTGGACGCCGTTGGCACACACAGGCAGGATGCCTGTGTCACTGACGCACTGATTTACCGGTTCATTGAATTACCGACTCACCGTCATCACCTCTCGCAGCCTCGTCTCCCCTTCCGGTCCCGCCAGTACCTTCGCCGAGTGTCCACCCTTGGCGAAATCCTCCTCGGCATACAGCACAAACTCGAAGTGCCGCCCGCCGGTTTTGAAGTGGTAGTTCACCACATCGTCCGCGCTCAAGGTGGGATGACCGCCGCGCTTGGTGAGATGGAAACGAATGCCCTGCCGGTCATTGATTGCGCGATAGATGACCTCCGTGCAGACCTGCCGTGAGGCATCGCCAAAGTCGAAGAGGAAGTCATAGGCATCCCCGTGATAGGCAAACACGCTGGTGATAAACGCCGCCCGCTCCACCTGGCTCAGCCTCGGCCTCAGGACGGTCAGACGGTTCACATGCGTATCCATGATGTGGGCAAGGTTGTTGAAAATAACGCCCTCCGCCACGGCCTCGATGACGTCGGCTTTCTGACCGTTGGGAAGCACGGTTTGATCGATCAGCTTTCTCACGGTCGCCCGCTCCGGGGCAGCAATCCGAGGAAGCCTTGATGCATCCACGCCTGCGGCCCGGCGCTGCTCCGGCGTGCCGACATAGGTGATCCCGTGTTTGAAGGCTCCGGGGATGAACACATCACTCATATAGCCGGCGGTGTAGGTGAGAATGATGTCTCCCGGCTGGAGCAGAGCCTTTACTTGGGCGTGATGCGCCTTGGAAAATTGAATCACTTTCGCTTCCGGGTTCTTCATCCGGCTGACGGTCTTGAACAGCAGAGACCGGCTCTTGTATTTTACGTCCCCCCAACCCGTGCCGAGTTCCCGGGCGATGTTGGCGGCTTCGCTGTGGGTCATTTCCGCTTCAAGTTCGCCCACCCGACCTCCCCTTGGCACGACATTGACTGCGGCCACGGCCCGGGCGTGATCTTCGCCCACTGTCTTCATGAGCGCCGGATAGCCCATCGCTTTCAACTGCTCCGCTTCGCCCTCAGAAAAGTCCTGCTGCTTGCTCTCCCTCTCCACCAGAGTCCAGGAGGCTTGCAATCGCTTCCTGAGATCTGGTGCCGTCATGGCAAGACGTAAACGATCAAACGTACCTGCGGCGATCTGCGACTCATAGAATGCCTCATTGAGCTTCGCCACCGCCACCTTGTCTTTCGCAAACAAGGCAACCAGTTCCGCCGCATGACTTACCAGCACATACTGGGCATTCACGCTCACGAGGTGCACCATGACCTGACCA
>JBGGMQ010000765.1:0-5095 GCA_041287975.1 Verrucomicrobium sp.
TCCAGCAGCTTCTGTGGCGTTATGAAGGTATCAAAGCTGGCCGTGCCCCGGCGTTCCTCACGCAAACGCTGCCTGGCCTTCGGACCGAAATCTTGGATCTCTACCAAGCTGCGGAAAAGAATGGCCTCCGCACCGTCAGCTTTTACAGTGAGTTCGCCATCATCTGCCAGAGCCTAAGTCAGGATGCCCGAGACTCGCAGCCCCTGCTGGCTGCCGACGCCATGCTTAGGGGAGTACCCGACGATCTGCTCTCGCATCATTATCTCGTACTCGCCAAAAAAGCACTAGGTCGGCAACCTCTCTCTGAGAGTGAAAGGGAGATGGTTGTTCAGTTTTGCGAGCTAAACCCTGGCGACTGGTGGCCCGCGGCATTGGCGAAGCAATACCAGTTGCCCAATCCAAACGGCCCAAATTTGTCCGCCGCCCAAGCGGATGCGGCTATTACGGCATACCTCCACGAGGCATTTCTACTGGTGGGGCTGGCGTTTGTGGGATTGGCAGGCATCCCACTGACTTGGCGGCAGCATTCACTCGCCAACGCCAAAGTGCCAGCCTCTTCAGCACGCCTTTTTCGACTCTGGCGACCAGCGGAGGTGCTGGGCCTCTACGGATTCTGTAGTTGGATCACCCTCGCCCTCAATGCTCTGCTTGCCTGGGTCCTGGTCCCGGTGATTTCGCCCCCTATCTATTCGGCACTTGGAGCCACAGTGGGTCTCTGGCTCATCTATGGCTTCTGCTGGCTCTTCAGCCTGGCTTTATTCTGCCTTGAGATGGTGCTTTTTCTTCGAACCTTTGGCATCGCACCCGCCTATCTCACCCGCACCATGGGGTTCCGGTGGAATGATCTTTGGCAGGATTTCCTCCGCTGGGGTCCGGCCGGGTTGGCGATCATCCCCTTTCTCAGTTTCGGACTGAGCGTCATCATGGAAGAGGTGGGCATCCCTCTTGATGTTCTCGATGGACTCAGTCGGTCCTTTATCAGTTTCGGTGCATGGTCACTCCCCGTTTCCATTCTTGTGGGCGTTGTTCTCGCCCCGTTGGTGGAGGAGATCGTTTATAGGGGCTTCATTTTCAGATCCCTACAGCAGAGGTGGGGCACAGGCACCGGCATAGCAATCTCTAGTGCCATTTTCTCCATCTCCCATTTCTACAGTCTCATCGGTGGTCTCCAAGTCTTCGGGATGGGCCTCCTGCTTGGCTGGGTCTACCATCGGACCGGACGACTCGCGACCACAATCGTGATTCATGCCCTGCACAATCTAGCTTGGGTACTTCAAGCCCACCTCGCGGGTGCCTAAGCCCTCTTGCCAAGCGGCCTTTTCGCGATTATGTCTCACGCCCCCTTTTTCCCGCCCCTGCCTCGATGCCCATCACTCAGACTCGCAATTTCTCCATCATCGCCCATATCGACCACGGGAAGACCACTCTTTCGGACCGATTGCTGGAGTTCACGAAGACCATCACCGAGCGACAGCAACAGGACCAGTTGCTGGATTCCATGGATCTGGAACGTGAGCGCGGCATCACGATCAAGGCCCATCCGGTGACGATGCACTACAAGGCCAAGGACGGGAAGACCTACAAACTGAACCTTTTGGACACTCCGGGCCACGTGGACTTCTCCTATGAAGTCTCCCGTTCGCTGGCTGCTTGTGAAGGTGCCCTGCTCCTCGTGGATGCCTCCCAAGGGGTCGAGGCCCAGACGGTGGCGAACCTGAACCTGGCAATGCAGCAGAACCTGTACGTCATCCCAGTCATCAACAAGATCGACCTGCCCAGCGCGGATGTCGAGCGCTGCAGAAAGCAGCTCGAAGACATCCTCCAGCTTTCCGCCGATGAAGCGGTGCCAGCCAGTGCCAAGATGGGCATCGGCATTGAAGACATTCTGGAGTCTGTGGTGCGGCTCATTCCCGCCCCTGTCTCCATGGGGGAGGAATACCTCCGCGCCTCCGTGTTTGACTCCGTGTTCGATGCCTACCGTGGAGTCGTCTCGTATGTGCGCGTTTTCAGCGGCACCATCAAACGCGGCATGAAAGTCCGCATGATGTCCACGGGTCTGGATTATGAGGTCAAAGACGTGGGCGTCTTCAAGCCCAAGATGGCGACCATCGGCGAGTTGAAGGCGGGCGATGTGGGTTACGTCATCGCCAACGTGAAGACCACGGCCGACGTCAAGATCGGTGACACCCTTACCGAGACCAAGCGGCCCGCCCTTGAGCCCCTCCCCGGGTACAAGGAAATTCACCCGCTCGTTTTCAGTGGCATCTACCCCGTCAGTTCCGAGGACTTCGAGTCGCTCAAGGCGGCCATGGGCAAGCTTCAGATCAATGACGCGGCTTTCAGCTTTTCGGCAGAAAGCTCCGCCGCCCTCGGCTTCGGCTTCCGCTGCGGCTTCCTCGGCCTCCTGCACATGGAGATCATCCAGGAACGCCTGCGACGTGAGTTCCAGATGGACGTGATTTCCACGTACCCGAGCGTCATCTACGAAGTCCTCAAGACCAATGGCGACCTCGTCATCGTGGACAACCCCTCCTTCCTTCCCCCGGTTCCCGAGATCGAAGAGATCCGCGAACCCATGGTGAAGATCTTCCTCATGGTGCCCAATGAATACATTGGCGACATGATGCAGCTCGTCATGGACAAGCGTGGCGACGTACAGCACACCGAGACGCTGGATGACAACCGCGTCATGCTCCAGTGCGTGCTGCCGCTCAACGAAATCCTTGTCGACTTCAATGACAAGCTCAAGAGCGTCACCCGTGGCTACGGCAGCATGGACTATGAGCATGCCGGCTACCAGGCCTCCGACCTCGTCAAGATGGACATGCTCATCGCTGGTGAGCCAGTCGATGCCTTCTCCTGCATCGTGCACCGCAGCAAGGCAGAATCCCGCGGCCGCGCTCTTGCAGCCAAGCTCAAGGAGGTGATCCCCGTTCAGCTTTTCGTCGTCGCCATCCAGGCTGCCATCGGTGGCAAGGTCATCGCCCGTGAATCCATCAGCGCCATGCGCAAGGACGTGACCGCCAAGTGCTACGGCGGTGACATCTCCCGTAAGCGCAAGCTGCTTGAGAAGCAAAAAGAAGGTAAAAAGCGCATGAAATCCATTGGCCGGGTGAACATCCCCCAAGAGGCTTTCATCCAGGTATTGAAAACAGGCGATTGACCGGCCGGGGATGTCACGTTTGTGCCCCGTGCCGGAGCGCAAGCGGTCCCGCCCTCGCCTCCTTAAACGCCCGTCATCTACGCGAACTCTCCCCTTCCCTGTCCGCCATGTTCCAACCGCGCTATATCAAGCAGGCCAAGATGCTCCGCAAAGGAGTCACCCGGTTCCTTCACTACAAGCGCGATCTCCTGCCTTCTGAGAAGGTGAAGGAAATCATCGGCATGCGTGCGGATCTTGAGCTCGCGATCACAGAACGCAACAGCACACGCATTGATGTACTGACGGAACAGCTCAACAGCACCTGTGAGCGGGCTCTGCCACAGGCTCGCACCTCGGAATGGGCGGAGAACATCGAAGTCTTCTTTGTCTCCATCGTCATTGCCCTGGGCATTCGCTCCTACATCGCCCAGCCGTTTCAGATCCCCACAGGCTCCATGCAGCCGACTCTGAACGGCATCCGTGCTGAGGCCACGCCTGAAGATCCACGTCCCGGCATCTTCGGATCCCTGGGTGGCTTCTTCACCGGCACGACTTATCTGAATGTAGTGTCCGATCACGAGGGAGAGCTTGATTCCAAAGAGCCTCTCACCGAGCACAAGTTTCTCATTTTCCGCCCCTACACCAAGGTCCACTTTGCGGATGGCCACACACTGAAGATCTCCGCCCCCATGCGGCAGCTTACGAGCGATCTGCAGTTCTGGACCAACGTCAACACCGACACCCAAATCGGCAGCAATGATACCCCTGACAAAGTGGCAGCCGTGGAGCGGCGTCATGGCTCAGAGATGTATGTGCGCAAAGGCCAGCTGCTCGCTCGCGGCATCATCCAGAATGGCGATCACGTCATCGTGAACAAGTTCGCCTATCACTTCCGTCGGCCCACCCGCGGCGAGGTGTTCGTCTTCACCACCAAGAACATTCGGGGTATCGAGATGGGCCAGGGCTTTGACCGCAACTGGGGCTCCCAACACTACATCAAGCGTCTTGGTGGCCTGCCTGAGGACACGATTGGGATTAAGGAATCCAAACTCTTCGTCAACGGTCAGCTCGCTCAGGAACCTGGATTCCAGCGTGTCATGACTGGCACCAACGCCGCCCCGAGCAATGGTTATCGTGGCTACGAGGACGCCATCTCCCGCTACTACAACGGCCCCCGTCGGGCCGTGGGCGAGATTCACCTAGAACCCAGGCAGTACCTCGCCCTCGGCGACAACAGTTATCAAAGTTCAGACAGCCGCTACTGGGGCCCCGTGCCCGAGCAGAACGTCGTGGGTCCAGGCTGGTTCTGCTACTGGCCCCTGACAAGTCATTGGGGCGTGATCCGGTAACTTCCGCATCCCTCGCGATTCAGCGCCAAAGAACTGCGGGGATGCCTCCGCAACCGCCGAAGTGTGCGTCTGCACCTCTTCAATCAATCCTGACCTGAACTGTGCGGAGGATCCCAGATCCCATCTTGTTAATCCTGTCTAAAAAATCTCTCTACACATCTATCCCCACCAGGCGGATCAAATGGCGGGCATTCGTCGTCGTTGAAGGCCCAGGCAGGATTTTGTAGCTGAACTCAATACCGTTCTCCGTGTAGCGCTCCGTGAAGTGGTAGTTCGTAAACTTGTCAGGCTGCGCCGCCTCCAGTTTGCCCAGTTCCAGATCGTGAGTAGACACGAGGCCCACCGCTGGCCCCTGGCTCAAGGTCTTCAATACGGCCGCAGCGCCGGCAATGCGGTCACCTGAGTTTGTACCGCGGAAGATCTCGTCGATGAGGTACATCACCGGCTTCTGCTCATCTTTGGCAGCATCCACGATCATCTTGATACGCAGCAGCTCGGCATAGAACGAGGAAACTCCACTGCGCAAGTCATCGGCAATGCGCATGGAGGTGTAGAGACTCATCTTCACGCACTCAAAGCGGGTGGCACACACGGGAGCTCCCGC
>JBGGMQ010000766.1:0-7968 GCA_041287975.1 Verrucomicrobium sp.
CAGTCCCGGCAGAGAGGAATGTGAACCGTGGCCGTCTTCCGGACGCAAAGAGCGACTATGATATACACTAAAACTCCAGGAAGCAGAGCGAGGTACACAAGGGGTGGGTGCCAGGTCAGTACCTTCTTGATCGACTTCACCGGTGGTGCACCACACTTAAAGCACTCATCTGGCAGAGGAGTGTTAACGGGGATCACCATGGACTTGCCGTGTCTCCAAGGTCCGACGCCCGGCGTCACGCCTTGGCGGATCTTGTCCAGCAGCATCGGCTTGCAGTTCTCGCAGATCGTCAGGTTGTCGAAGCGGAAGAGTTGCGCTTCCGGGTAGGGACGATGGCATTCCGCACACACCGCAGTGGTAGTGCCAGAGGAGGGCGCGGCGGATGCTGGCCACACTTCTCCGGCCTTCCGCCAGTCTGGCCATCCGACCTGCCAGACCCGTGTGCTGCCACTGATTTGTCCATCGGATCTGGCCGCCTGCAATTGCGCTTCACTCACAGGCCCCACCGATGCACCGTCCTTTTCATAGTGCCACTCCATGCAGCTTTAGAGCAGGGGCTACATGCCTGTGCAATCAAAACCACGGGAAAGTAAGCAGGTTCAGCCTCGGCAATCGCCTCTGGCAGGGGAGTCCACAATTCTGGCGCTCCAGCTTGATGATTGCCCAGCATGCGCGAAACTGGCCGACTCGACTTCCTCATTAAATCTATGTCCGCCGAACGCAAGACCCTCGAAGAACGCGCCCAGATGTCCGACCTGGAGCGCCTGCGTCACTCCTGCGCGCACATCATGGCGACGGCGATCCTCCGTTTGTGGCCAGACGCCCAGTTCGCCTACGGCCCGCCCGTGGACAGCGGCTTCTATTACGACTTTGACCTGAAGCATCGCATCACTCCCGACGATTTCGACAAGATCGAAGCGGAGATGAAGAAGATCGCCAAGGAGAACCAGAAGTTCGAAAGGCGTGTCATCTCCCGTGAGGAAGCCATTGCCCTGGCCGAGAGCGGCCGCCTCGGTGGCCTTACCGAGCGCCCTGGCAATGCCTCCCAGTTCAAGCTCGACCTCATCGCCAAGATTCCGGAAGGGGAGGAAATCTCCTGCTACCAGAATGGCGAGTTCCTGGACCTCTGCGCCGGGCCGCACGTGAACTACACCTCCAAGTGCAAGAACGTGAAGCTCATGTCCATCGCCAGCGCCTACTACATGGGCGATGAGACCAAGCCACAGCTTCAGCGTCTCTACGGAACCGCCTTCCCAAGCTCCGAAGAGCTGGCCAAGCATCTGGAGCAGCTGGAAGAAGCCAAAAAGCGCGACCACCGCAAGCTGGGTCGCGAGATGCAGCTCTTCGCCATCGATGACAAGGTCGGCCAGGGCCTCATCCTCTGGTTGCCCAAAGGTGCCATTATCCGTCAGGAGTTGCAGAACTTCATCGGCGAAGAACTGCGCAAGCAAGGCTACCAGCAAGTCTTCACCCCGCACATCGGGAAGCTGGAACTCTACAAGACCAGCGGACACTTCCCCTACTACAAGGAAAGTCAATTCAGCCCGGTGGTGGAGAATGATGAACTTGCCAAAGCGGCCAGCACTGGCTGCTCCTGCGCCGAAGTCATGGCCCGTCTCGAAGGTGTCTCCCGGAAACTTCGCGAGGAAATCAACTCCCGCACCGGTCAGGACACCATCACTTCCGAGCGCGTCATGCCCGAGGAGGATCTCATGGACGGCTTCTTGTTGAAGCCCATGAACTGCCCGCACCACATCCGCATCTACGCGCAGAGCCCGAAGAGCTACCGCGACCTGCCCGTGCGTCTGGCGGAGTTCGGCACCGTTTATCGCTGGGAGCAGAGCGGCGAGCTCGGCGGACTTACCCGTGTCCGTGGCTTCACCCAGGATGATGCGCACTTGTTCTGCACCGAGGATCAGGTGGAAGCAGAAATCATGGGCTGCCTCAGCCTCGTGAAGACCGTGCTCACCACCCTGGGTATGTCTGACTACCGCGTGCGCGTGGGCCTGCGTGACCCCGACAGCAACAAATACACCGGCACCTCCGAGAGCTGGGACAAAGCGGAAGCTTCCTGCCGCAAAGCCGCCAGCAGCCTGGGGGTAAATTTCACCGAAGAGCCCGGCGAAGCCGCCTTCTACGGCCCGAAGATCGACTTCGTGGTCAAGGACGTCATCGGTCGCGAATGGCAGCTCGGCACCGTGCAAGTGGACTACAACAACCCCGTCCGCTTCGACCTCTACTACATCGGCTCCGACAACACCGCGCATCGCCCAGTGATGATTCACCGTGCCCCCTTCGGCAGCATGGAGCGCTTCACCGGCGTGCTTATCGAGCACTTTGCAGGTCACTTCCCCGTCTGGCTTGCTCCAGAGCAAGTGCGTGTGCTGACCGTCAGTGAGAAGAGCGACACCTTCGCCGGTGAAGTTCTCAATCAGCTCAAGGCAGCTGGTGTGCGTGTCGTGCTGGATCAGTCATCCGACAAGATCGGTGCCAAGATCCGCAATGCCCAGCTCGACCGCATCCCTTACATGCTCGTCATCGGCGAGAAAGAAGCTGCCAGCGGCTCCGTCGCCGTGCGGCACTCCAAAAAGGGCGACTTCGGTGTGAAGCCCTTGGCGGAATTCGTGTCAGGCTTGGAGGCGGAGATCCGCGACCGCAGTCTCTAACCAGGAAGTCTCATCGGCGTGCTTGTGTCTCTGTTTGAGCCGCAAGCACGCGTTTTATCTCCAAGGACTTGCGCGCCGGAAATCGTACCGCCTAGTCTAGCGGTTGATTCGAATCACGCCATTGCCCACCCTGAATGTCCCTGATACAGGGGCGCGGCGCGGCATTGGAGCCAGAGGTGGGCAGGGTGTTGAAAACCGAGGCTGGGAATACCGGTAACCATACCCGTATCCGTACCCAAAGTCATAGCCATACCCGTAGCCTCCGTACCCACCGCCATACCATGGGATGGTGTAGCCGGAGTTCCGCTGCAGGTACCGGTAGCTCTGATTTTGGCCGGGCGTGTAGATCTGGGTGATGGGGGCGGTCACGGGCACCAACTCCTCCGTCGGCAGCATCACTGGCGCAGGTTGGGCGGAGCCCAAAGCAGGAGTCGGATCGCCCGGCATCGGCCCCAGTGGTCTCGCAGGTGCCGCCGCCTCGGCTATCGCTTTTTCCCGCTGTGCAGCCACTTCGAGCAGACGCTTTTCTTCAGCAAGCAGCGCCGCCATCCGGGCCTCTTCGGCACGATCCCGCTTTTCCTTCAGTTCCTGAGCCCGGGCTTGAGCAAGCTCTTGTTTCACCCTTTCCGTCGCCGCATACTCCCGTGCCCTGGCGGGGTCGTAGTTAAACTTTTTCTGGAGATCTGCGGGCAAGAGTTCCAGTCCGATCTTGGTCACCCCCTGCTGGTGCATCACCGTCACCGTCTCAGGGGTCACCTTCAGGACGCGACAGTTTTGATAGGTGTCGCCGTAAATGGTGGTCAGCTTGATCAGTGGACTTGTCCCTTCCGGCTCAGCCGCAAGTGACCCAGAGGCCAGCACTCCAGCTGCCAGTACCAGAAGGGAAAATTTCATCTTTCTATTCAACCAAAAATGGGAAAAAGCGTCAAGACGGTTACTTGGCCGCCACCGGGGAGATCACGTACTCCTCGTTCCGAACCACCACTTTGGGCGGGATCGACGTCGTTTCAAAAGCATCATAACCCTTCCTGATGATGTTCCAAAAGTGCTGCAGTTCGGCTTTGTCCTCCTTGGCCAGCTCCATGCGGGCTTCCGTCATACGGAAGGGGAACACGTGCACGGGTATCGGAGTCTGGCCCTTGATCAGAGCGGTCTCCACCAGGAGATAGATTTCCTCAATCACCGGATCCGTCATCGCAAAGCATCCGATGGACACCTTGTTGCCATGCACCATGATCAAGTTCCCCGTGCACTGCTGCGCCAGATCATACGCATTGGGGTAACCGATGTTGAAGGAGAGATGATAGCTGCTGCGAGGATTCAGCGCCTTGGCGTTCACGTTGTAGAAGCCCTCCGGTGCCTGGTGGTCACCTTGTCGCAGCTTGGGTCCCAGATTGCCCGACATCGCCGCCACCGGCCACGTCTGCCACTTCTTGTAAATTGCAGATCCCGCAGGTTTGAGCCACACCTCCAGTTCCCGGCTCTCCTTGAAGATCCGGATGAAAGCCGGGTTCCCCAAGGCAAAACCTGCCGCCTTCAGCTTTTCAGAAAGCACCGGTGTCACGCGTTTCCGCACTTCTCCGATGCGCTCGTCCACAGGCACGGGAGGGTTCGGCGGTGGCGGGGCCATCGGAAGATTGGCATTGGCCGACATGGCTGGAGCGGGCGTTGGGTCCACGGGCGTCTCAGGTTCTTCGGTGCAGGCTCCAAAGGAAAGCACTGGCAGCAGGGAAAACAGTCTGACCCCAATGCGGCTCCACTCGGATAACTTCATAGAAGAAGGATAATCGACTCAATGATCGTGTCATGAGGAATGGTGCCGCTGCGAGAGAGATACAACACCAGAAGTCACGGGTTCCAGCAAAGTAGTGGCGGGATTTATCCTGCCATCGAGCTACCCACGTCTTCCTGAGCCAGAATAAAGTCCGGCACTCCTTTCCATGCCCGCTGCGCCGGATACGTGTGATGTGAAATGGCGTTGGCACGTGCTCTCCCAACGCCACACTCCCAAGGGGCGGCGACGTCCTCGTCGCCTTTGACCGCGACAATCGACCATCCACGGCCTCCTCCAACGAAGCAACGCACCCTCATGTCTTCTCTCTTTCGTCTTCCCGTCTTCTGTCTCCTGCGAAGCAGGCTAAAAATCCAGCAAGATCTCCGCGCGCCGGTTCCGCGATCTCCCATCTGGATTGTCCGTGCCGTCGGGATTCGCATTCGGGCTCAAGGGGAGCGTCTTGCCAAATCCCACCGTTTCCACCTGCGGTGGCGGCACGCCCTGGTCTAGGAAATACTGCTTCACGGCCGCGGCCCGGCGCTGCGAGAGGGCGACGTTGTAGTCGTCACTGCCCCTGGCATCCGTGTGCCCGCCAATCTTGAGCTTCTTGCTGGGGCTCGCCTTCAGGATCGAGGCAACAATATTAAGCTGGGCCTGGGCCCGGGGATGCAGCACCGTCTGGTCATACTCAAAGTACAGTGCGATGCTCTCGCCGCCTTTGGGATTCTGCACCAGCGGAGTGTACGGTATGCCCACCAGCGAGGAGGAGCGGGCGTTGTCGGCCAGCAGTTTCGAAAGGTTGAGTCCAATGATGCGCCAGCCTCCTGCCATCTTCTCCATTTCCAGCCCGAACTCCGTCTCCTCCTTGTAGGTTTCAGATTTTACCTTGGCAATGATCCAGCTCGAGTTCTCCGTGGAAACCGTGGCCACCAGCGGCTTCTGATCCTGCAGGGCATACTTGCCGTCTTCAAACACAATGCAAAGGCCCGCAAGTTTTACGGGTGGAATCTTGTCTTCATCCACGAAGTTCCTGGCCTTCAGATAGTCGAGTTCAAGCAACGCCCTGACGAACCCACTGGCGTGTGTGATGGCATCGGGCGAGGTCTCCACCACGATGATGGACTTGCTCATGCCTGCTGGGAGTGGAGGGCCGCCCGCGGGGTTGATCACTGGTGCGGCTGAGGGCAGTGAGGCTGCCACAGCGCTCTCCAGTTCTTTGGGCAGGCGCAGCTTGTTGATGCGCCACCCCATGGCAGGGTCCTTCACCGCATCGATCTGCAAAGAGAGCGCCGGCCCGGTGCCGTCCAGACGTTGTAGGGGAATGGACAGCCTCACGGCGCTCTCCACCTGGCCCAGCGTTTGCACGAGGTCTGGCGTGCCTCCTTTGAAGCCCATGGATTTCAGTTTTTCCATGATGCTCAAGCTCAGCGCCTCCTGGGAGGGATCGCCCGCTGTGATCAGTCCCGCAGCAGCTTTCAGGTCCCCTTCGGACAGATGGCGGGTGAGTTGTTGCGCGAGGTCTTGCGGCCGGGCGAAGCCCAGTGTCTTGGGGGCCGCCGTCTTCTTTTTCTCCGGAGCCGCATTCGATTCAATTTCCGAAGACGGCGTGGGGGCAGGGGGCGGTGTCTCAACAACCAACGGCGATTCCGCAGGTCCGGAACCTTGGCCGCCCATCCACTTCTTTGTAAACAAAAAGAAAACGGCAGCGCTCATGACCAACGCCACAAGAATGATCAACACAGGCCCGAGCGCGTTGCCTTGAGCGCGAGAGGGGTGGGGGCGACGGGCGTTGGACATAAGCATGTAATGTTCCAACCTTCCCCCTATTGCAACAGGCGCGGCCGGGTTTGTCGAGGCCAGAGTGTTCTGGTGGTTCTAGCTGTTGGAGGGCCTTGGTCCAATGCGGGCGGTGAGTTTAAGGATGCTGCCGTTCCGCACGAGTACCATGGGAATCTCTTCACCTGGTTTGGCTCTTGCGATCATCAACATGAGCTCGTCGACAGAGGCGAAGCGGCGATTGCCAAACTGCATGATCACATCGCCTTCCTTCACTCCCGCAGTGGCAGCAGGGGAGTTGGGGGTCACCGTCTCGATCATGGCGCCCAGAGTCGTCCCTAGGGCGGAGTCCACACCCACCGGTTCGGGATTCACTTGGATGCCCAGGAATCCCAGCACGGGTGCCCCACGCTGCATGATGGCTTGGAAGGCTTCCTTTACATCATTCGCTGGCACCGCCAGGCCCACGCCCTGCCAGGACTGGTTCGTCTGGCCCGCGGTATAGATGGCCACATTGATTCCCAGGATCTCGCCCAGCACATTCACCAGCGGGCCGCCGGAGTTGCCAGGGTTGATCACCGTGTCCGTTTGCAGGAGCGCATTCGCAGTATCGCTAAACTTGCGCTGCGTGGCACTGATGATGCCTTGTGTGACGGTGCCCGTGAAACCAAAAGGGTTGCCCACGGCATAGACCCATTGGCCTGGTCGGGCATCATCCGAGTTGGCGAAATTCAAAGCCGTGAAGTTGCCCTCACCACCAACGATTTTGAGCACCGCAATATCGAGCTGCGTGTCCATGCCCACAATCTCAGTCTTGTAGCTCTTGCGGTCATTCGTCGTGATCTTGATCTGGGAAGCTCCCTTGATCACGTGGTAGTTTGTGATGACGTGCCCTTCCTTGCTCACGATCACCCCCGAGCCTAGCCCTGGCGCCACACCCGTGCGGTAGCCGCGCAGGAATCCAAAAATGTCCCGTACCGGCACACGATTGATCGTGGCTGTGTCGATGCTCACCACCGCAGGCAGCACCGCCCCTGCCAGTTTGGCAGATTCGTCACTTAGCTTCGACAGCCCTGGCACGTCACCCGCGTTGAGCTTGGCTCCAGTTGGGGCAGTGTATTTCTCAGACTTGTCCGCGGCCTTGCCACTCGTTTCGATAAAATCGAAGATGCCTTCCCCGCCTGTCCGGGCCTGCCACTGCTTGTACAGCCAGCCCGCAGACATGAAAATGACGACGACCAGAAGGATGCGGCGGATGTGATCGAGCATGTGAGCGAAGGTGTCTTGCGGCTGGTGTTGGGGATGAAAAATACGCCAGGCGTCTTCAGTTGGAATCCGGCAAGGGCAGAATGTTTGATTTTTGATTCCCCGGCAGGTGGGGAGCCGCTATTGCATGGTACCCTCGCCAAACACCTCCGCACCCAGCAAATGTTGCAGTTTGAGGTTTTCCGCTTGCTCCAGACCGGGATCGCTGGCCAGCGTCCGCTCCGCAAGTTTTCTGGCCGTCGTGACCAGGCGCGTGTCCGCGAGCAGAGCCCCGAATCGTAGTGGCGACTGGCCGCTCTGGGCACTGCCGAGCACGTCGCCAGGACCACGACGTATCAAGTCTTCCTCTGCGATCTTGAACCCGTCCGTCGTCTCTTCCAGCAACTTCAGTCGTTCCATGGCCTCTTTGTCACCTTTGGGGACCAGGAGGATCGCGTAGGAGGTGTGCTTGCCACGGCCAATACGGCCCCGCAACTGGTGCAACTG
>JBGGMQ010000767.1:0-6700 GCA_041287975.1 Verrucomicrobium sp.
CCGTAGCCGAAGATGATGGGGTCTGAGACCTTCATCATGGTGGCCTTCAAGTGGAGGGAGAAGAGGACGCCCTGCTCTTTGGCGGCGGCGACCTGCTCCTCAAGGAAGGCGACGAGGGCCTTCTTGCTCATCTTCGTGCCGTCGATGATCTCGCCGGGCTTCAGGTTGACCTTTTCCTTGAGCACCTTGGTGCTGCCGTCGGTGCCGACGAACTCGATCTTCACACTGCCGCCCTCGGCCACGGTGACGGACTTCTCATTGGAGTAGAAGTCATCCCCGGACATGTGGGCGACGGAGGTCTTGGAATCAGCGGACCACTTGCCCATGGAGTGGGGGTTCTGGCGGGCGTATTCCTTGACGGCCTTCGGCGCGCGGCGGTCGGAGTTGCCCTCACGCAGGACGGGGTTCACAGCGCTGCCCTTGATCTTGTCGTACTTGGCCTTGGCTTCCTTCTCCGCATCGGTGGCGGGGTTCGCCGGGTAGTCGGGGAGCTTGTAACCCTGGGCCTGGAGTTCGGCGATGGCGGCCTTGAGCTGGGGGATGGAGGCGCTGATGTTCGGCAGCTTGATGATGTTCGCGTCGGGCTGGAGGGTCAGTCCACCCAGTTCGGTGAGGGCGTCGCTGATCTTCTGATCCTCAGTGAGGTACTCAGGGAAACTGGCGATGATGCGGCCGGCAAGTGAGATGTCCCGGATCTCGACGTCGACGCCGGAGTGCTTCGTGAACGCCTGGACGATGGGCAGTAGCGAGTAGGTGGCCAGAGCAGGT
This sequence comes from Verrucomicrobium sp., assembly GCA_041287975.1. Lineage (GTDB taxonomy): Bacteria > Verrucomicrobiota > Verrucomicrobiia > Verrucomicrobiales > Verrucomicrobiaceae > Verrucomicrobium. Next base: position 769 of record JBGGMQ010000767.1, read on the forward strand.
GCTTCGTCGGTCTTCGTGTAGATGATAGTGGGACGCTCGGACATGGTGGGGACGTTAAAAAACGGGTGAAATGAGAAATTTCAGTTCGGAGAAGTTGCCGAGGGAGCCTTTAAGGCATGGGGGGCGGGTGGTCAAGAAAGGGGAGAGGGTCAAGGGCTAAGGGAAATGCCGGGGGAGTTTTCAGTTTCAAGTATTCAGTTTTCAGCGGCTGAGCGCTGGAAGAGAAGGTCTAGGTCATAGGGCAGGGCGAGGGGAGGCATTTCCAGTCTGGTGAACCAGGCGACGCTTTCGGTCTCGGCAGTGTCAGTGAAGTCGCCAGCGGGTTGGGCCTCACAATGATAAAGGAGGATGAGGTACTCGACTTGGTCGCCATTAGGGTAGGTGTGACGGAAGTCTGGCCCACCAAGGATGGTCAGAAGGCGGGTGCTGGTGCACTCATAACCGGTTTCCTCCAGGACCTCACGCGCGACGGCCTGCTCAGGGGTCTCGCCAGGCTCAATGGCCCCGGCAGGCAGGCTCCAGGCACCGTCGTGCTTGCGCTGTAGCAGGAGCCTTCCGTCCTGGTCATGGATCACGGCGGCCACGGCTGGCATGAGCAAGAGATCGCGGCCCACGGCAGCGCGGAGTTTTTGATAGTAGGGGGACAAGAGGAGAGAGGGTCAAGGGATAAGGGGTAAGGGAAGAGGCGGAATCAGTGCGTCAGTGGGCAACCAGCAAATATTATCCGCAGCTCTTCCCCGAAGGGGATACTGCTTCAAGCCCAAGGTTGGACGAACTCCTAGCGAGTCTACCTTGGGTAGGTAACATTAATTCTCTACTCCGAAGGAGTTGCTGCGGTCTCATTCCTGCGGCGGCGGCGTTGAAGGCTTCCCACAGATCCATAATCTCGCAATCGGACTGGCACACTTACTCTCACTCTCCCTCATCCTCGTTGTCTTCGATGACCCAGACGCGTTTGGCTTCGCCGTCGGAGGTGCGGCGGGTTTCGCCGCCGTGGCTGAGGAGGTCGAGGCGGCGGCAGGTGAGGCGGGACTCGATCTCGCTGGCGAGAAGTTGCGAATGGGTGACGACGAGGATCTGGGTCTCCTCGGGGACTTGGGCGATGAGCTCGGCAAGGCCGGGCATGAGGGCCTCGTGCAGGCTGGTCTCAGGCTCATTCAGCACCAGCAAAGGAGGGGGCTTGGGCGTGAGGAGGGCGGCACACAGGCAGAAGTAACGGAGGGTGCCATCGGAGAGCTCCGAGGCATCCAGCCAGCGCTTCAGAGTGGGGCGGAGGATCTGCAACTGGAAGCGGCCTTGGTCATCGACGGCACGCCAGGAGATGTCAGGAAATACCCGGGCGACCGCTTCGTCGATGAGATGGCCGCGGCCGTTCTCCTGGAGGGTGCGGAGGGTGGCGGCGAGGTTCGAGCCATCATGTGCGAGGACAGGGGACCACGACCCGATGCGGGGGCGGCGCAGGGAGGATTCAGGATCGGTGCGGAACTGGTGGTAGAAGCGCCAGGAGAGCAGGATCTCGCGGGCCGCGGTCGGTCCGGGAAAGCGGGCGGCATCGCGCGACTCGGCCAGCATGGACTCAGGGGCATGCAGGGAGAGGTGTGTGGGCTCGAACCCTTTGTCGAAGCTGCGCAGCTCCACCATGGGGCCCTTGCGCCGGGCCACGATGTGTCCCTTGCCACCTTGATGCAAGGCGAGCTGCTCGCGTTTCACATCTGGATCCGTGCGGAAGGCAGTGGGATCCCCCGGCGTGGCAGGGATGAGGCCACACTCCAGCTCGTACTTGAAGAAGTCATGCTCCAGGGACCAGCTCACGCGGATGGGCTCGTTCCGCAAACGCGGGCCGGACCAGACAAGACTGGGCATGCCACCCTCCGCAGCGATTGCTTCCGCGAACCGCCCCTCCGCCAGCCGCTGGAGCATGGCCAGGGAGCGGTAGAGGTTGGACTTGCCGGAGCCATTCTCCCCTGTGACGACGGTGACCCGGCCCAGCTTGAGCCGAAAATCCAGGAGGGAGCGGTAGCCGCGTACGTGGAGGGTTTTGAGCATGGGTTATCAAGAATGTGGCCTGAGGCGCGCTCAAACGCAATTCTACGATGAAGATTGCCCTGGCGGAGGGGAGAAATACGTCCTGTTTGAAATGAAAAGGTCACGCGCCGGAAGAGAGCCGCGCCTGCGTGAACCTCAAAGTAGTGCCAGGATTTATCCTGGTATCGAGAGACGTGGGTGGCGCGGCGTCAGGCTAAAGTCCTGACACTACTCAGCCGGAGCCCTTCCCCGAAGGGGATGCTGCCTCAAGCCCAAGGTTGGACGAGCTTCCAGCGAGTCTACCTTGGGTACGCATAGAGACGGCCTTCACTCGAGTCGGAGAAATGGGCAAGCGTTCCGCATTTTTTGATCAGAGCACAATCCCCATTCGCAGGATTAGGCAATCCTTCCGGAGGAGCAGGTATTGAGAAAAATCTCTCCGTCGAGGAAGCTCCACCCATGCCCACAACTGGGTTCTCACCCCTCAGATCTCCTAACTCTTAACTCTTAACATTCACCCATACCCGCCCATGAGCACCAACGAATCAAACAACGACCGCACCTGCATCGACGCCACCCAGAAAGTGATCCTCATCTCCGGAGCCAGCAGTGGCATTGGAGAAGCCACCGCCCGCCGTCTGGCGAAAATGGGTCACCATGTAGTGCTGGGTGCCCGCCGCACAGACCGGCTGGAAAAGCTGGCCGGCGAAATCCGCGCTGCCGGAGGCTCGGCAGACTACCGGGCGCTGGATGTGACCGACCTCGCGGACATGCAGGCCTTTGCGAACTTCGCCCTGGAGAAATACGGTCGCGTGGATGTGATGGTGAACAACGCGGGCGTGATGCCGCTTTCCAAGCTGGATGCTCTGAAGATCGATGAGTGGAACCGCATGATCGATGTGAACATCCGCGGTGTGCTGCATGGCATCGCGGCAGTGCTGCCGCACATGTCGGAACGGAAGGCGGGGCACATCATCAATGTGTCCTCCATCGGCGGACACCAGGTGTGGCCCACGAGCGCTGTGTACAGTGCCACGAAGTTCGCAGTGCGGGCGATCTCTGACGGCCTGCGTCAGGAGACCACGGATGTGCGGGTGACGATCATCTCGCCCGGCGTGGTGGAATCGGAACTGGCAGACACCATCACGGACCCAGGCAGCAAGGAAATGATGGCCAGCTTCCGCCAGGTGGCCCTGCATGCCGATGCGATTGGGCGCGCCATCGGCTACGCGATCGAGCAGCCTGCGGATGTGGATGTGAGTGAGATCATCATCCGGCCCACGGCGAGCCCTTATTGATGCGAGGCGGTGAGCCACGATAAATATGCTAAAACTGGCATATAGATCCCCCGGTGGCAGCGTAGAAGTAGGCGAAACCAGTGCGACCAACCCGCATCGGTCAGTCACCGCTCTCTACGCTGCCTCGCCATGTCTGCCGATTCCACGGTGCTCGACGCCCCGACGACGACCCTCCACCAGGAAGCGATCGCCCAGTATCATCGGGACGGTTTTGTGGTCCTCAGGAGCCTCTTTGAAGCAGGGCAGGTGGCGGTACTTCAGGCGGAAGCGGAGCGCCTGATGGGGCGAACGGACCTGATGGACAGTGACAACATCCGCTGCCGCTGGCAGAACCACGCCGAGACGGGGGAGTGCAGGTTCGACTGCTTCGATCCCGTGATCGACCTGAGTCCGGTGTGCGAAAAGATTGCCAGAGATCCCCGGCTGCTGGACGCGATTTCTGCGCTGTACGGAGAGCAGGCGCATCTCTTCAAAGACAAGCTGATCTTCAAACCGCCGGGGGCGCTGGGCTATGCCATGCACCAGGACTACATTTCCTGGCCGAGCTTCCCCACGAGCTTCGTAACGGCCATCGTGGCGATTGATCCCGCAGGCGCTGCCAATGGCGCGACGGAGGTCTTCCCCGGCTACCATCAGCGCGGCTGCCTGAGCCCCATGGACGGCATGTATCACGAACTCACAGCAGAGCAGGTGGACCCCACACGGGGGGTGTTCCTGGAACTGGAGCCGGGAGATGTGGCGGTCTTCAGCGGCTACACACCGCACCGCTCCTCTGTGAACGCCTCCAATGACTGGCGCCGTCTGCTCTATCTCAGCTACAATGCGAACAGCGATGGAGGCGAAAGGCGCGAGGCGCACTACGCGGAATTCAAGACCTGGCTGCAGGACCGCTATGCGGACTATGGCAAGGTGAACACGTTCTTTCGCTGAACCGCAGCTGACACTGCCCCTTCCGACACGCTCAAGAAATCCATCAACCGAATGTCCGCAGACTCCTCCACGGTGACCGCAAGCCCAGCAGCTCCTGAAACCCACAAAGGGAACTTCACGGTGAGCCCTCTCGCCGCATGGGTGAACGTGGCGCTGGCCGCCCTGCTCATGGTAGCGACCACGCCCGGGCGGACACAGGGGCTGGGGCTGATCACCGAGCCCTTGCTGAAGGATCTCAAGATCGACCCGGTGACTTATGCGGGCATCAATCTCTGGGCCACGCTGCTGGGTGCGGCCTTCTGCCTGCCGGCGGGCTGGCTCATCGACCGGTGGGGTTTGAGGAAAACGACGGTCAGCATCCTGCTGCTGCTCGCGGGTGTGGTCTGGCAGATGAGCAACATCGCGGGCGGCATCGCGCTGCTGTTTGTGCTGGTGCTGCTGACGCGTGCGCTGGGGCAGAGTGCCTTGTCCGTGGCCAGCATCACTGCCGTGGGCAAAGGGTCGGGATTGAGAACGGGCTGGGCCATGGGCGTGTACTCCCTGCTGATCTATGTGTTGATGGCGGTGGTGTTTGTAGTCGTGGGTAATGTCATTTCTGGAGACGGCTGGCGCGTGGCGTGGTCGTACCTCTCCCTAGGGCTGGTGGCCGTGGCGGTGCTTGTGGCGCTGACCCTGCGGGAACCGCTCAAGTTCATGGAAACAAACAACCGTAGCGAGGCAGGCATGACCTTGGGTGAGGCGTTGCGGACGCCAGTGTTCTGGGTCTTCGGCGGAGCCACTGCTCTGTTCGGTCTGGTCGCCTCCGGGCTGGGGCTCTTCAATGAAGCGGTGCTGGCGGAGCGAGGCTTCAACCAGGAGACCTATCATACCTTCATGGCGGTGACCACGCTCTTCGCACTGGTGGGGCAGATGCTCTTTGGCTGGCTGAGCCAGCGGCACTCCATGGGGCGGCTCATGGGCATGGCCATGTTCCTCTATGCGATCGGGCTGGGGGCCCTGCCTACCCTGCAAGGCAAGACGCAGCTCTGGATCTTTGCCGGGCTTTTTGGTACGGCAGCCGGATTCATCGGTGTGGTGTTCTTTGCCATCTGGGGCCAGGCCTTCGGCCGGGCGCACCTGGGCCGCATCCAGGGGGCCGCGCAAATGCTGACCGTCTTCGCCTCGGCCTTGGGGCCGCTGGTCTTTGCTAAAACTCACGCGATCACCGGGTCCTATGCTACGCTGCTCTACGCCCTGGCTCCACTGGTGCTGGTGGTGGGATTCGTGGCCTGGTGGACGAAGGTGAAGCCCCTCGAACCTTCCACCTCCCTCCTCTCATGAGCTGGTTTCAACTCGATCCCCAACGTCTGGCAGAGCGCACCCGGTCCGCAGGCATGCAACCGCCATCGCTGGGGGCATCCCTCTGGCGGGGCATCATCGGATTCACCCTGGTGAGTGTGGCAGGGTTCGTCCCCTGGGCGGTATTTGGACGCTGGTTCTACCGCCATATAGGTGAGGCCGGATTGTATGGGGTGTGCGCTCTTGTCTTCATCGGGCTGAGCGCACCGCTCATGCATCGCCTCATCATGGGACCGGGTTCGATGAGTCGCTTCTTCAAACTCTTCAGCCTGTCCTTCGCGGCCTACTCGGTGGCGTGGATCGGGGGCTGGATGGCGTTGCGTGACCATCCCGGCAGCGTG
>JBGGMQ010000768.1:0-2557 GCA_041287975.1 Verrucomicrobium sp.
CAAACACGACGCCACTTTCACCGAGCTGGGTGTGGATCTGAACAACGGCTTCGGTGACCTCGTTGCCAAGATCGCCACTCTCCCTGCGGAGAAGAAGGCCGAGATCGAGGCCGACATCCAGGCAGCCTATGCGAGCGGCCCCGCCCTCGCCATGGTGAACTCGGACAAAGGCATCACCAACCTGCATGTGCCCAGCGATGTCATCATCGATGCGTCCATGCCCGCCATGATCCGCACCTCCGGCCAGATGTGGAATGCCGCCGGCAAGTCCCAGGACACCCTCGCCGTCATCCCCGACAGCAGCTACGCCGGCGTTTACGAGACCACCATCAACTTCTGCAAGAAGAACGGCGCGTTTGATCCTCGCACCATGGGCTCCGTGCCCAACGTCGGTCTCATGGCCCAGGCTGCCGAGGAGTACGGCTCGCATGACAAGACCTTCCAGATCACTGGCACCGGCACTGTCCGTGTGGTGGATGCCGCAGGCACGGTGCTCATCGAGCACAGCGTGGAGGAGGGCGACATCTGGCGCATGTGCCAGGTGAAGGACGCCCCTGTCCAGGACTGGGTGAAACTCGCCGTCAACCGCGCCCGCGCCACCGGCACCCCCGCCATCTTCTGGCTCGACAAGAACCGTGCCCACGACGCCCAGCTCATTGCAAAGGTCACCCAGTACCTTGGCGATCACGATACGGCGGGTCTCGACATCCAGATCCTCGCCCCCGCCGAGGCCACCCAGTACACGCTGGAGCGCCTCAAGGCCGGTCAGGACACGATCTCCGTCACGGGCAACGTGCTGCGTGACTATCTCACGGACCTCTTCCCCATCCTTGAGCTGGGCACCAGCGCCAAGATGCTCTCCATCGTCCCCCTCATGAATGGCGGCGGCCTGTTCGAGACCGGTGCCGGCGGTTCCGCGCCCAAGCATGTGCAGCAGTTCCTGGAGGAGAATTACCTTCGCTGGGATTCCCTCGGTGAGTTCCTCGCCCTTGCTGTGTCCCTGGAGCACCTCAGTGGCATCTTCAACAACGCCAAGGCCAAGGTCCTCGCCGATACCCTCGACGCCGCCACCGGCCAGTTCCTCATTCACGACAAGTCCCCCTCCCGCAAAGTGGGCGGCATCGACAACCGTGGCAGCCACTTCTACCTGGCCCTCTACTGGGCTCAGGCTCTGGCCGCCCAGAACGATGATGCAGAGTTGAAGGCCATCTTCACGAAGCCCGCTGCCGACCTCACCGCCAACGAGGCCACCATCGTCGCCGAGCTCGGTGCCGTTCAGGGCAAGCCCATCGACATCGGTGGCTACTACCAGCCCAACGAAGCCCTCGCCTTCGCCGCCCTTCGGCCCAGCGCGACCCTCAACGGCATCGTGGACGCGATCTAAGCAGCAACAGGCGTCAGAAGGACGTAACTTTCTTTAGCTCCAAGTAAGACCCCGCAGCGTGCCCCGGCACCTGCGGGGTTTTTTGTATCGTAGTTCGAGTGTCCCACTCGTTCAGGACGCCAGACTCTAGACAATCGCGCTTCCCTCCTCCGTAAAACGACACTCCCTGGCACCACTTTCAGGGTGCATGACATTGGGTGCGTTCCGGGAGTATTCGGTCGTGTTACTCCCTCGACCCCCGGCTACCGTCTGTGATGCCTCCGGCATCGATCGCGACGGCGCGCAAACCGCAGATTTTCGCTCCTTTAAACCTCGGAGCTAAACCACCTCAAAAAGAAGCCCTCTGTACCTCTGTGGTAAAACCAAAACACCCCTCCACCCCTGGCTTCCGCGACTTTTTACTTTTCACTAACCCCTTTTCACTTATTCCTCTCACTTCTTCAAGCTTCCCTCTCCCCAAATCGCATAGTTCGACTTCGCATCCAGACCCTTGCCCTTGGCCACTAGGTGAATCTCCGACACCTCGCGGACATCCACGTCAAACACATATGCCGGGTCCGTGCCATTCACGATCACTGGTCCGTCGCCCAGGGGCTTGCCATCCCCCAGAACGGTGAATTCCACCCGCCCCTTGACCCCCAGCTCGGGATCGGGATGCAACCCCGCCAGCACGACAAAGCGGCCATACACCCCTTTGGGAATAGGAAACGACAGCGTCTTTCCCATGCCCACACTGATCCCATGGGCCAGTTCGCGATCGATGGGTTCTGAATTACTGGCACCCGCCTCAGGTCCGGGCTTCAATGTCAATTTCAACTTCAGCGGCACCGGCTGTGTGCCCTTCTTCATCGTGAACCCACTCCGAGGACACCCCCAGTACGGCGAGCTGAAAAATTGCGACTGCGGATAGTACAGGTTCACCGCCTCCAGCGGCAGAAAGGTGGAAACCGCCACTGCGCCCAAGGCCTCCACCTCCTTGGGCTCGAACCGCTCTTTGCCCAGGCACAGGATCGTGTACAGCGCATCCGCCGTCACTTGGGCATCTACCACTGCGGCCTTCATCTGCCAGGTCCTCACCGTCGCCTGATCCTTGGCATAGAGCGCCCGCAGGATCGGGATCGTCGTTTGCCGGGCATTCAGGATGACCTCATGCATCCGGTGCAGCAGCCGCCG
>JBGGMQ010000769.1:0-4890 GCA_041287975.1 Verrucomicrobium sp.
TCACCGTGACCACCTACCTCGACAAGAATGATCCCCCGTTCCTGATCATGCACGGTACGGCTGATACCACAGTTGACGTCACGCAGTCCCACCTGTTCGCCAAGGCTCTGGAACAAGCCGGCATCCCCCATCAACTGGAAATCATCGAAGGAGCGCCCCACACCTTTCATTTGCAGCCAAAACAGAAAGATCTGCGGCCGATCACACTGGCGTTTTTTGACAAGTATCTGAAGTAGGACCCTGGCCCACTGCGCGGAAGACGCAAAAACCGAACTGGGGTTGATTGTCTAGAAGTCCAAACTTTTTTTAAAATCGCTGTGGGAGATTCGAATCCAATTTTAGAAAACAGCGAGAACTTCGGTCCATCAGGATCGCGTTCTTAGACAAGCGCCTCAATCAGAAATAAGTGATTAGCTTATGCTAATAGTTGCTGGCCCACACTGACTCGGAGCAGCGGTTCGCACGGATCAAGTCCACCACGCAGTGCCCCAAAACAAGTTTCCCCGCTGTGCCTGACGACGCAGCGGGGAAGCTCGAAATTTCTTTAGACAACCCGCCAGGCTAGCCGACGGAAGGAGACCGATGGGCCAGCGGAATCGCGGCCCAGACGGCGTCGACCAACTGGTTGGGGGTGCTGGCGGCCTGGAGGGCTTTGACACCCACGCGGCATTTCACCTCGCAGAAGTAGGTGCTCTGAAGGGGAAGTTGCAACCCCACCCGAGTGTTCTGGCTGAGGCGTGTGGGGAAAACACCGTCCTCCGGGAGGTCATCCAAATCGTACCCCGTCTCCAAGAGAAGCATCTCGCGCAATCGCGTGCGCACCTGGGACTGGCTGATGACTAGCCGACCGTAAGCGGCCTGACCCACGGTCTTCTCCTTCAAGTGTAGAAGACGATCCGAGGTGACGGCGGCGTAGTGCACCGCCGTCAAAGCGCGCGCTGGCTGGAACGTCACAGAGACCCCACGCAAGGTGGGTGTGGACCGGACGCGAGGAGTTCGGGAAGTGGCTCCAGAACGTTTGCTGCCTCTGGCGAGGGTGGCGACGAGGTTGTTGCTTGTGCTGCTACGGCCGCTCGTGGTGAGCTTTGCCATGGGCGCGGCGACGCTGTCCACAGACAGGGTCGCCCCAGTGGGTTTTTTCCGCGTTTTCATATGAGTGGAGTTCAGGATGCCAACTAGCTTCCCAGTCCAAGGCTGGGGCTTTTTTGCCAAATCCGGCGTCTTCTTTTGAACGCACTATGGATGAATCGAGGGTCAGTCGACTTAGTGAATTCATTTCCCAAAATAGGGAAATTTCCTAAAAGAGCAATAATAATTTATACTGATCTTTACTCTTGATGCGATTACTACTGGTTATAGCAACTGAGTCGCAAATTCCGACACCCGTGTCGAATCTGCAATTACCACAACATTACTTGAACCATCGAAATAACTTGCCGAAGAAGCCTTCTTTTTTTGCAGGAGACTCATTTCTTGTAAATATCCCCCCTCCGTGCACTCCACATGCACCCTGTGGAATCATTTCCACAGGCAGTTCGTCTTCATAGGCTTGACCCGCCTGGCGGCAAGCCTCGGTGGCCAGTTGACCGCTGACGCGGCACAGCAGTACTGGTGATTCCACCGCCTCGGCCTTGAGCGTCGTTGACTTGTAGTTCAGCTCCACTCCGGCCTTCATGACATCTGCCCAGACGGGCAGGGCCAGCTTGCCCCCATAGCCCTGGGAAGCAATGGTTTGCGGGATATCCATGCCCACCCAGACCCCACAGGTGATCTCACTCGTGTAGCCGACGAACCAGGCGTCTTTGTAGTCATTGGTGGTGCCCGTCTTGCCGCCCGCCTTCTCTTTGAATCCGTATTCAGTGCGGGCTGCGGAGGCCGTGCCCTTGTCGACCACCTTCTCCATGAGTTTGCCGGTAACATCGGCGACGTAGTGAGGCATGGCCACGGCCTCCAGAACGGGCGTGGAATAGAGCACCTCCCCTTCGGCATCAGTGATGCGCTCGATGATGAAGGATCTCCGGCGTACACCTCCGTTGGGGAAGGCCGTCATGGCACTGGTGAGCGCCTTCAAAGTGGTGCCCATGTTGCCAATATAGATCTGGGGCGTGATGACCTGCGGATCCCCCAGCCCGGCATCACGGAGAAGGGCGAGCACGTTCTCCATTCCCGCATAGTTGCCCACGCGCACCGTCATGGCGTTCCTGCTGCGGACGAGTCCCTCCCCTGCGGGCACCCAGCCGAGGAACTTGCCGTCTGAATTAGCAGGGCTCCAGTCGCTCTCGGGCACTTCGCCTGGTCGGATCGGGGCGTCTTCCACCAGGGTGCCAGGCAGCAGCCCCTGTTGAAAGGCAGCAGCATAGATAAAGGGCTTGATCGTGGAGCCGATCGGGCGGTTTCCCTGAAGAGCCCGGTCGAAGCGGCTCTGGGCGTAGTCCCGCCCGCCCACCACGGCCAGAATGCCTCCGGTGTGGTTGTTCACGGCCAGCACGGCTCCTTGCAGATAAGGGATGCTGGTGGGCTCGGTGACGCCATCCCACTGGGCGTCGAACTGGGCCTTGGAGGGGTGGTTGTAGCCCTTTTGGGCCTCCACATCCTTCAAACGCTTTTCCAGTGAACTCTCCGCAGCCGCCTGGATGTCTTTGTCGAGGGTGGTGACAATGGTCAGCCCGCCGTCTTCCACATCCTGGTCGTTCAGGATCAGTTCCAGATCGCGGCGGACCGCTTCCATCATATAGTTGTCCTGCGAGCGGATCACAGGCAGCGCTGCGATCACGATATCCTCCTTCATGGCGGCATCCGCCTCCGCCGGGGTGATGGTGTTGGTAGCCACCATGCGCTTCAGCACATCATCGCGCTCTTTGAGGGCCCCTTTCCAGTTGCGGAACGGGGAGAATCGATTGGGGCTGCGAATGATGCCTGCGAGCATGGCTGCCTCACCGGGGGTGAGGTCTCTAGCGGATTTGGCGAAGTAGGCCTTGCTGGCGCGCTCAATGCCATACAGTCCGCTCCCGAAGAAAATGCGGTTCACATAGAGTTCCAGGATCTCGTCCTTGGACTTTTCCGCCTCGATGCGGCGGGCGAGCATCACTTCCACCAGCTTGCGGTTCAGAGTTTTCGCATTGAGCCCGTCGAAGCTGTTGCGAGCCAGCTGCATGGTCAGGGTGCTGGCGCCCTGCACGGCTTTGCTGTCCTTGAGGTTGCGAACAAATGCCCGCAGCACTCCCAGGTAGTCCACGCCGCCATGTTTGTAGAATCGGGCATCCTCCCGCACGAGCAGCGCCTTGGTGAAGTATGGGGACACCTCAGACAGGGGGACCACCACGCGATTCTCCCCGTGAAGTTTGCCCAGTTCCCTCCCCTTCGTATCCAGCACTACCGAGCGCTGGCGCATTTCCCCCAGCTTGCTGATGTCATACTGCCGGGCCATCTGCCCGTAGATGATCAGCACCGTCGTGAAGGCGGCGGCACCGAGGAGCAGGACGATCAGCCCAAGACGAAACAGGATGCGGCGGAAACGGCGACGGGGCTTCTGAAGCGGCTCAGGAGCGGAAGGCAGAGGTTCGGATGCGGACATGGAGGTCTTGGGAGTAGAATCCTCTCACCTGTGGCTTCGGCAAATGCAAGTCATGCGAAAAATCAGTGAAATGCCTGTGAAAAAACATTCGACAGACGGTACGGGGATTCCGTGAGGTGAATCGGACTTTCCTTGCGAATTGGGCGTTAGGGTTTGAAATTGGCGGTTCCCATGTCTGACACATTTCTTCCTGACGCTGCTGTCGCCCTCATTGAAGCCGCCCTTGTGGAGGACGTGGGCTCCGGAGATGTCACCTCAGCCTTTTTCGTGCCGGAAGACGCCACGACCCGCGCCAGAATCTTTGCCAAGGTGCCGGGAGTCGTCGCAGGTGCGGAAGTCGCCGCCAAAGTGTTTCAGACCGTGGACCCCACCCTCTCCGTTCATGTGGAAAGACATGACGGCGTCCCTTTTGAGCCGGGCGACACCATTCTACAAATCGCGGGACGGACTCGCAGCATTCTCACAGGCGAGCGTGTGGCGCTCAATTTCCTGCAGCGCCTTTGCGCCATCGCCACCCAGACCCGGCAGTATGTGGATGCGGTGAAGCCTCATCCCGTGAAGATCCTGGACACCCGGAAGACCACGCCCGGCTGGCGTCTGCTGGAGAAGCACGCCGTGAAGTGCGGCGGCGGCACGAACCACCGCATCGGTCTCTACGACATGGTGATGGTGAAGGACAACCACCTCCTGGCTGATGACCGCCAGGAGGATCTGCAGGCCGCGATCTATGCCGTGCAGAAGGCGCACCCCCGCATGCGTGTGGAACTGGAGGCCGACACCCTGGAACAAGTCGCCCGCTTTCTGAAACTGGAAGGCGTGGACGTCATCCTCCTGGACAACATGCCCCCCGCCGTGCTGCGCGAAGCCGTGGCCCTCGTCAACGGCAGAGTCCTGCTCGAAGCCAGCGGCGGCATCACCCTGGAGACCATCCCCGCCTATGCCGGGACCGGCGTCGATGCCATCTCCATCGGGGCCTTGACGCATTCCGTGAAGGCGCTGGACCTGTCGCTGGAGTTGCTTGGGTAAAGCTCTGACAGGATTAACAAGATTTCTGAAGGATTTACAAGATGGGGAGAGGAAACATCAGGGGAGATCATTTAGACAGAATTAACGGAATTAACAAAATTGGGTTTCTATTTAAAGTGCCAGGGACAACAAGGTGCTGCCTTGGAAGCTGAACCCTAATTCCGTAAATTCTGTTAATTCTGTCTAAAAGAACTCTTCATCCGTCAGTTCCCATATTGTTAATCTTCTAAAAATCTTGTTAATCCTGTCAGCGCTCTACCCAAGCAACTCCAGCGACACGTCCAGCGCCT
>JBGGMQ010000770.1:0-9141 GCA_041287975.1 Verrucomicrobium sp.
CGAGCCTGCGTCGTCACTATTTTTGTATGCAACGGACTCACGCAATGCCCGCTGGCGTTGCGTCACTTCAAATAACTCTCCATTTCACATCCAAACCGCCTTTCCGGCACATTCGCCGTCACTTCGCGGTAGCTGCTGCCATCCCACACAATCAGCACCAGTGGAGCCTCGTCTTCGAAGGCACGGACAAATTGGTACTGATCCAAGTCATCCACGCGATAGCCGTCAAGGGCCACCACGATCTCACCCTTGCGCAATCCGGAGCGCTGCAGGGCACTGTTGTTGCTGGTGAATGCCACGCCGCTCTCCGGCGCATCTGAAAACTCGTTCAGCGTCACGATGTGCATGCCTTCGGGGAAGGTGGCTTTAGTGGCGGCATCAAATGCCGTCGCCAGTTCAGGAGACTTCTCATGGTTTCGGGAAAGAAATGCCAGCAGCGGGGCGGCATCCTGGTACCGTTCGGCGATGGCCTGGAAGTGTTTCATCGATTCCTCCCAGCGCTCCAGCTTTTCCAGCAGGTCTGCCATGGTTTCGAGCCCACGGTAGGAGTACACTTCAGCCGCTGCCTGGGCCATCTTCAGCGCGTCTTCCACGCGACCTTTCTCATGGCAGTAGTTCACCAGCCATCCGGCATGGTTGGACCAGTACACGCGGTCTCTCGCCAGCTCAAAAGCAGCCTGGTACGCAAAGGCGGCATCCTCCTGCAGCCCGCTCTCCACGAGATACTCGCCCAGCTTGATGAACTTGTCCGGATCCAGCTGGCAGACACGCGTCATTGCGGCCAGGTAGGCCTTGGGATCATCTTTAAGTCGGTCGGACGTCTCCTCCATGGCCCGCAGATGATACTCATGCACAGGTGCGAAGGACTTCTGCATCTGCTCCAGAGAGGCAGAGGTACCGTACGTTTTGTGCCGGTGTGTCCGGATCACATCATAACTGTACGGAGCGATGGCGATCAGTTCATCCCAGCGTGCCTGGTTGGCCCGGTACAATGTGCCGAGATCATGATAGCGGGAGTCAAAGTCGTAGGCTGTGCCCCAAGGCACCTCCACCGTGAACCATGCCGGAGCCCTGGGATACGACACGGCCTTGTTTGCTGCCGCATTGGCGGACCGGCTCTTCTGACCCACGGCGAACCAGTTGCAAGAGGTAACCCACTCGGGATGCTTCCGGCAGAGGTCGGAGGCCGCCTCCATGGCCGCGGCTTGTGTCTTGGGCTGGCGGGCCGTCCGTTTCTGCACAAAGGGCAGCAGGCGCAGTCCGGCGAAATTCTGGAGCACCTGGTTCTCAAATCCTTTTGCTGCGTCGTCGACACCCCACTTGTCCTGAAGGAAGAGCTGCGTCCTGCCGATGGCATGGCAGAGATGGCGCTGGTGGCTGGCCGCGAGGCTGCCCCACGAGAGCACCTCGATCTGGCGCCGCTTGTTGTCTCCTTTGACCACGGCTCTCGTGGCGGGATCGTTCAGGACCACCACCAGGCTGTCTGCGTTGAGTTCCTTGCCAGACCATGCCTTCCACGCACTGGCCAGTTCCCCCAGTTCCTTCTCCATCCAGTGGTTGGTCAGCCGGTGTCCCTCTTCCACACTGAAGTTTCGCTCTGTTCCCAGGCGGCTCCAGTCAGGAAGGAGACCTGTCAGCTCGCCTTCATATTTGCGCACCATGGCTCCCGTATCCAGGCTGGCGGTCAAAGCACGGGCATGCTCGATCTTCTCCAGCAGTGTCGTGTCCGTGCGGTCTTGCACCACTCTCCAGTCGCCAGTGTTGCGCATGCGCAGGGCCCGCTGCCAGGCTTCAAGACCGGCAGGCAGTGACTCCAGCTTGTCCAGTGCCTCCTGCTGCCGGACCTCCAGCGTCAGGAGAATGACTTCCGCGAGCCGACCGTGAGTGCCGGGTTCGGGCTGTGCACTCCGGGCCATCACCAAGTGTGCTGTGATGCGCGAAAGGGAGGGCCGCAAGTCTGAAAAGTGGCCGGCGGCCTCGCGCAACGCCTGGGTGCCAATGAGCAGCGCCGCAGCCTCATGCAGCTCCGGACTCTGCGGGTTCTTGGTCAGGGCCTGGGAAATCTTCTGGCTCTCTTTGACCACCGATTCCGTGGTGGGTGTCGTGAGTCGTTGCGGCAGCTCTTCCAACTCCTTCTGCTCACCGGCAGGCAGTCTATCCTTGCTGGCTGCGGTAGGCGACCAGGCTCGACGCAAGCCATCGCGCCAGACCAGGTAGTTCTCGACCGCCCACAGATGCTTCTGCAACGGCAGGGATACCGAAAGGGGACCCTTGGGGGCCTTGGCCGTCACCACATAGGTCTGGCCATGATGGGTCCCTGGAGTGGGGGTGACGGAAAACTCCAGCACCTTGGGATCATCCAGGTCAGAGTTTGCGTTCAGGGCAAAGAGGGACATCTCTGTGATGTCACGCGTGATCTGGTCCACCACCCAATGCGATTCAGACTGCCATTTCCAGTCTTTGGTATTGGCGGCATCGGCGCTGTTGTGCGCCACACCTGTTGAACTTGCCTCTCCTGGCACATTCAGCGAGTCCTCAATCCGCAAATACTTCCACCAGACGAAGGCCCCCATGCCCGTCGCCCAGACCCCCAGAATCACCAAGTTGCGTGCCACACTCATGTGCCAAAAACAAGGCAGGTGGACTCCAAAGTAAACCGATCAATCTGCATTTATTCTCTGCCACCTTGAAAGAATCTAGGCAGACCAGATTGCCGCGACAGCAGCTTCCTTTTTACTTTCCACCAACAACTCTTCACTGCTCAAGATACCCCTTCTGATAGGGCCACAGCGGCTCAAAAGTGGAATTCAGCACCCAGCCGCGTCGCACCAGATCTTCGCCTGGGATCTCCACATAGGTCCATTGGCCGCGATCTTCCAGTCGGCGTACTTCAGACCCAGGAGGCAGTGCGGTCACCGTTCCTGCGGTCACCGTGGCCGCAGTGTAGGCCTTGGTGTTGGGTTCCGTGATGATGGCAATTTTCTCGATCTTCGCGAACGTTGGGCGCCAGTACCAGCCCATGCCGGCGAACAACGCGGTCAGCACCGCCAGGACGCGGATGAAGACCATGAACACGCGAAGCCCACTGGACCGACGCAGGAACAGCGTGAGGACAAATGACAGTGCGGCAATCCACGCTGCTGACACGGCGATGACAAACCACCTGGAGCGGCTGAGAAATCCTGAGTACTGTTCACGAAACTCATTCTTCGCGAAAGACAAATTGCCCGTCCGGTCCCGGATGTGGACGAGATTCTGCCGCACTTCCGGGATGGATGGGGGAAACAACGCCGCGCGCCGGTAGTAGAGCGCGGCGGTGCCCATTTCGCCCAGGCGGTAGTGGGTGTTGCCGAGGAACTGGAACACCTGGGGACTGAGACTACCCTGTGCCACGAGCTTCTCTCCTACGGCCTTGGCATTGGCGAAGTCACCCCTTTCAAACGCGCCCAGCATGTCTTCATAGCGCGTTTTCGGAGTGGCGACGTCGACCTCTGTTTCAGCTGCTGCACCCGGCAGAGTCTGACCAGAAGCAACGATCAGGCAGGTGAGTGCCAGAGCAAATAGACGGGTGAGTGGGAGCATGAACTTGAATGACAAGGCAGAGGAAGGGCGGCTGACGCGGCGGGGAGGGGCACTTACACCGTGGCAACGGGTGGTTCAGCCACGATCACAGGGAGGGGGGCGCCTTTGAGCGCAGCGAGCACCGCGGTCCTTTCACTCTCCGGAGCGGGTGCGTGCGCCTCATCCGTAGCTGTGGCGGAGAAGGACAGCACTTCATGGCGTTCCTGCAGCCGCTGCAGGACCTCAGGTGCGACGCCGGAAGCTTCGCCATAGCGGACGGCGAGTGTGTAGAGTTGTTCTCGAGTGATGGAACGCGAGTTCAGTTCCTTCCACAACTGGCGGGAGGTTTGATCCTGCCGGTTGCGACGGTCGCGGACGACACTGGATGCCAGTTTGCCCATGATGAGCAGCGCAAGGAACCCGGCGGCAACAGCGTTGGCCCGGATGAAGTTCTGATTGCGCCACAGTACCGGCCTGGATGCCAGCCAGGTGGCCTGGGTGGGCATCACGGTCAGGATGTCTGTGACCGTGGGCTTCACCGGCGGCAGTTTTTCCAGTTCGTCGACAGGTTTGGTTCCACCTGACGCCGTCTTCTCCCCCGCAGCTGGAGCTGGTGGAGTGGCAGGAGGGGGGGTGCCCTTCACATGGATGGCGACCGGCTTGGTGCGCAGAGTGACATATTGCTTCTTCGTAGGGCTGAAGAAGGTGAACTCAAAGGAGGGGATTGTTTCCACCGCGCTCTTGGGCACGATGACCTGCGTGAAACCGAGGTTTTGTTCGCCTTCAGTCACGGGAGTGTTGGGGCTCTCCACATTGTACTTCTTGGGCGGGTACATCCGCCAGTAGGTTTCATCCACAATCGCGGGCATGGTCAGCGCATCGAAGTTCCCTTTGCCTGAGATGGTGATGTCCACCGAGATGGGGTCTCCAATGTTCAGGGACTTCGGTTCAGCCGTCATGGTCACTTCGAAGTCGCCCACCAAGCCGTGGAATCCCTTCGGTTTGCCTTCCTCCGGCAGAGGCAGCACGTGGATGTCGATCTCATTGCAAGTGGGCCGTACCTTGCGCGGCTCCATCTGGTTCAGGAGCGGATGGAGAAAAGGTTCCCGTGAGCCGGAAGGAATGTCCAGGATGACCTCTGCTGAGGCGGGACCAAGGTCGAACTTGCCTGGTTTCAATGCTGAGAGCGTGCTCTGGAAGGCATAGGCACGGTAAGGCGTGTTGCCGATGTTGATGATGGACTCGTTTGGCTGGGTGGGGAAACGCTGGATGGCGAAGTTGTCCTTGGGCAGCTCGATGAGGCCGATCCGGCGGACAAAGGTCTGGCGGTGAGCATAGAGGTTCACCGTCACAGGAATGACTTCGCCCACGTAGATCTGGCGTTTGCCCGCCTCCAGCGTCATGAGGGGCTCCAGCGGGTTGGTCTTGTCATCCCCGTTGTCTTTCACCACCAGTTTCACGGGGTTCGTGCGGAAGGGAATACCGTTGATGTGAATTTCCTGGGCCGCAATGGTGTGTTCACCAGGGGACTCAGACGTAAGCTGCCAGGTGATGGTGGAGGCATACTGAAAGCGGGAGCCTGTGTTGGGCCGACCCGTTGAGGGCAGGGGATGGGCCAGCTCCACGCCATTGGGGAGCACCAGCGGAGTCGCGGCATCCGCGTTGCCTTCCTCAATCGTGATGACATAGAGGGCAAACCCTCCCAGCTGAATCTCCGCGGGTTCGATGGTCGCACTGATCTTGGGTCCGGCCGCACTGGCACCGGGCGTGAATACCATGAGCAGCCACACCCCGAGGAGGGTGCAGATGCGAATCAGAGGAAATGCAAAGGGGCCTGAATTCATCGGTCAGATTCGATTCGAACGTGGGAAAAGCTCATCGAGGGGGCTAGTAGTCCTTGCCGTCATGTGGAGCCTCGCGGCGTTGCAGGTATTGCACCGACTGCTGGTCATTGGCATAGGTGCGGAGCTGGTTTACGGCTTCCTGCGGACTGAAGCCGGTCTTGTCATTCACCTTGTTTTGATCCCCCGGGTCTTTGGCTTCCCCCTGCTTTTTCTCATCAGGTTTGCCCGCTTCTCCGGCACGCAGTTCGCCTTCCGGCAGGGCACCTTCCTGCTGCTCCATGGCATCGGTTTTCTTCTTCTCCTCAGGCTGGCCCTCTTGGGCATCTTCGGGATCTCCTTCTTCCTTCTCCTGCTTGGGGTCGCCCTGGCCCTTGCCTTTGCCGTCCTTTTTGTCCTTGTCCTGCTTTTGTTTTTGCTGCTTCTGCTGCTCCACCTGCTTCTTCAGTTCTTCCAGACGCTTCTGGATGAAGTCGCGGTTGGCTTTCAACTCCACATTGTTCTGGTCAAGGTCGAGTGCCGTGTCGAAATGGTTCAAGGAATCGGTCCACGCCCGCACCGTCGTCTCCGGCTGCTTGGGGAGGGTCAGGTCCCCCTGGTTGTAGAGAGCGGTGCCGAGGCCGCGCAGGGCCTGCTTCTGCAGTTCCTTGTTCCGGGAGCGGCTCGCGTCGCTGAAGGACTTCACGGCACGGTCATAGTCCTTGAGCTGGAACTCCGCCGCACCCAGGCCGTACGAGAGTTCTTCCCTGTCCGCCCGGGGCTTCTTTTCAGCCAGCAACTGCTGGTACGCATTTTTGGCAGCGTCATAGCGGCCGTTCTCATACGCGTTGCGGGCGCGCTCCAGGTCCTTGTCGTCCACCGCCGCGGGGAGGTTGGGGGAAATAAACACTGCCGGGGCCAGCACCAGAAGGAACAACGCGGTGCGCACAAGCGGCGGAGGCTGGGGGTGGTGTACGGTGGCCATGGGATCAATGGGTAGGGGTGGGGGCCGCTTGATTCGCCGGCGGGATGAGGGGCGCATCACCAGGGAGACAATGATGCAAAGAATGCCTGCGAAGAGCGGCCACTGGTACCGCTCGATCGGCTTGGAATCCTTTTTGGACTCTGACTTCTGCCGCTCCAACCGTGCCAGCAGCCGGTCGAGCAGAGATTGAGTAAGAGGTTGGGAGGAGAGCGCGACGTATTCACCGCCAGTGATCTTGGCCACCTCCTTGAGCAACTCTGACTCGAGGCGGCTGTTGATGACGTTGCCGTTCTCGTCCTTGAGGTAGCCGCCGCGATTGCCCTCTTCGGGGTCAGGGATCAAAGCGCCCTCGGCGGTGCCAATGCCTACCGTCACGATGATCAATCCCTTTTTCGCCGCTTCCTGGGCTGCCACCAATGATGCGGCATCGGTCTCCTGACCGTCGGTGAACATGATCATGCCGTGCTCCTTGCCCTTCACCTTCTCGATCGTTTCCACTGCAAGTTGGATGGCGGAAGCCATGCTGCTGCCGCCGCGAGGGATGGTGGAGTGGTCCAGAGATTGAATGCACTCCACCACGGCCTCATGGTCGTTCGTCAATGGAGCCTGGAGGTAGGACCTTCCGGCAAAGGCGATCACTCCCACTCGATCTTCGGGGAGCTTTTCCAGCAGGTCCTGTGCGGCCAGTTTGGCCCGGCTCAAGCGGTTGGGGCTGGTGTCGTCTGCGAGCATGGACTTCGAGCAGTCCACCGCGAGAAAGATGTTTCTGCCTGAGCGTTCGCCGATGCGGGTCTCTTCGCCAAGCTGCGGGCGTGTCAGGGCGATGATGAAAAAGCCCAATCCCAGCAACTGCAGGCCGAAGAGCAGGCTTGACCAGACTCGTGAAGCCCCACCCAGCAATTGATTGCGCAGTCTCTCAGAGGTCGCGAAGGCCTGGAGCGCCTTCTGCCCGCGCGCATCGGCCGCAATCTTCAGCAGCGCGAAGATTGGCAGCAGAAACAGCAGGTAGGCAAATGAAGGCGAACCGAAGTTCATCATGGCGTGAAAAGGGGCTGCGCGGGAAAGTCAGGCGATGGAGGGTGCGGTGTGGCCGAGGGATTGCTTCCAAATGACGTAGACACCACCAAGCAAGGCGGCTGCCAGAAGAAACCAAAAATAATGGTCTTCAGTTTCCACAATTTTACGGCGCTCGATTTCCGTACGTTCCATCTCGTCGATGGTCTTGAAGATTTTCTCCAGGGTAGAGAGATCTTCAGCCCGGAAAAACGCCCCACTGCCGATGTTCGCCACCTCTTGCAGGGTCTCGGGGTCGAACTCCTGGCGTCCTGAGTTGATGGGCGGACCGTTGGGCATGTAGATGGGGTGCATGCCTGGCGTGCCGATCGAGACGGCGTGGATGCGAATGCCCAGCGTTGCGGCCAGTCTGGCGGCATCCTGCGGGCTGAGCTTGCCGCTGTTGTTCGCACCGTCCGTCATCAGCAGGATGACCTTGCTCTTCACATCCAGCTGGCGCAGCCGCAATGCCGCTGCTGCGATGCCGGAGCCAATGGCGGTGCCGTCTTCCATGATGCCGGTTTGAATCCGGTCCATGTTGTTCAGCAGCCAGTCGTGATCCAGCGTGGGCGGGCAGGGGTTGTAGGGCGCACCGCCAAAGGCGACGATCCCAATGCGGTCATTTGGGCGGCCCTTTATGAAGTCCACCAGGACTCGCTTTGCCGCGGTCATGCGGTCCACCTGGCGGTTTCCTACGTAAAAATCCCGGATGCGCATGGAGAGCGACACGTCGAAGGCCACCACGATGCCGATGCCCTCGGACTTCAGCTCATCATAGGAAACCACCTTCTGCGGCCGTGCCATGGCCACGATGGCTAGCACCAAGGCCAAATGCAGGATGTTCATGGCGAAGCCCCCGGAGCGGCTTCGGGTGGGATGCCCCATCTGTTTCAGCACCCCCACCATGGGAAATGCCAGCGCGGGTGCATCGCCCACACGTCCCCGCAGCCAAGCCATAGGCATGAGCAACAGCAGCAGCAACAGCCACCAAGGGCTGCCGAACTGATAGTCTGGGAAAAACGGGATGGGCATGAGATCGCTTTACAAAATGGGGAAGGGGGAAATCAGGGATGCGGACGATCCGGCTTCTCCAGTTCCGAAGGCAGCTTCGGGGCGTCCTGCGGGGCGGGAAATTGGAATGACTCTGGGAGGATGGAATCAGAGTCGGAATCATGCACATAGCGCCGCTCTTCACTCAGCGCCCCTATGGCCAGTCCGATCAATGCCGCAGCCTCGTCCCGGTCGCCGGGAATACGTCCAAAGGACAAACGATCGTAGACATGGGCCAGGGGGCCGTAGCGCTCCCGCATCTCCTCAGTGGGGTAGGCATTTCTCCCGTACAGTTCTTCCGTGGTCAGGTACGGGGCTGGGACTTGATAGCGTGACTGCTGGTACTCCCGCAAGATGACGGAAACCTCGTGACCAGCCTGATCCGGGGACAAGTCCGCCAATTGCGCCTGGAGATGCTCCAGGCGTTGCAAGGCCCGTCGCAGAGGCGGCAGAGGCGGGGGCGCAGGCTTGGCACCACTCGTACGAACCAGCAAGATCACGATCAGAGCGACCAGCAAGAGCAGGAGCACGGCCCCGCCTGCGATCAGCCACAGAGACATGCCAGACTGCAGCAGACTTGGGGTGTCGATCTCCGGGAAGGGCAGGGGGGTGAGATTGGCCGGCTCTGGCTTCTGGCCCAGTGCCGCCGACCCTGCGGCGGCCAGCAGCAGG